>CAZQMX010000004.1:0-5763 GCA_964594965.1 uncultured Candidatus Saccharibacteria bacterium
TGAGCCATTACCTCACCAACAAGCTGATAGGACGCAGGCTCCTCCTGAAGCGAAACTCCGGCAAGCCGGAGTACTTTACCCTTCGACTCGGTGCTATGCACCTCGCTCGGGGCAAGCCCTAATATTAGCACAAACTAATAAAGGGTTTACCCTGAGTGAGATACGCAGTATCGAATCGAAGGGACTATCCGGTATTATCTCGGATTTCTCCGAGTTATTCCGGTCTTCAGGGCAGATTCCTACGTGTTACTAACCCGTTTGCCGTGGGTCTAAACCCACTCGACTTGCATGCCTTATCCACGCCGCCAGCGTTCATCCTGAGCCAGGATCAAACTCTCAAATTAAATATATTTGGGACAACTGCACAAAATTGCAATTACCATTTTTCTCCAAATCTATGATTTGGACAGAAAAATGAGTATCCCGCACTTTGCAAAAAGCTGCGGGATGTCTCCCTATTCAATTATCAATGAACATATCTATCCTATACTATCCAAAATTCTTTGTCAAACCCCTCACCTAGTTTGGATTTTTGCTATTTATAAATTTTGCTTTGCAAAATTGTATCCAAACTAGGTGAGGGGTCAAATCTACTTATCTCATAACCTTCGAATGTTTTTTCTGCCATTCTTCAATCTTTTTATGATTACCAGATAAAAGCAGATCGGGGACTTTTCTTTTTTTACCATCAATATTAAAACTTTCCGGTCGGGTATAATGAGGGAATTCCAAATTATGTTCTTTTGTAAAACTCTCTTCTTCTAATGACCCTTTTGCAATTACTCCCGGTATTAATCGCGTCACTGCATCAACAATAATCATGGCTGGCAATTCTCCGCCGGTCAAAATATAATCGCCGATTGAAATTTCTTCGTCAGCAATGTATTTAGCCACTCTCTCATCAACTCCCTCATACCGGCCGGAAATAATGGTTAATTGGTCTAATTTAGAAAATTGTCGAGCCATTTTTTGATTGAATTTCTTGCCTTTGGCTGAAAGTAAAATTACTTTTTTCTTTTTAGTCCTTAATTTCCTTTTAATATCTTTAACTGCCTTTAGGATTGGTTCAACCATTAAAACCATGCCAAAACCGCCGCCATAGGGTTTATCATCAACCGTCCTGTGCCGGTCGGTTGTATAATCCCTTAAATCATGGATATTAATTTTAATTAATTTCTTCTTCTGAGCCCGACCTAAAATACTCTCGTTAAAATACGGCTTAAAAACTTCGGGGAAAATTGTAATAACATCAAATCTCATAAAAACACAAAAGTTGCCCCACTTATAAAGAATAGCGCAACTTTTGCCCTGCTTTTTATAACTTCAATTCATCAACTACTTCATCAACGCCTTTTTTTGCCTCGCCTTCAGAAGCAGCTGGTCTTTCCTGGGGTCGAACTCTTCCGCCTTCCGGCTCTTCGATCTTAAGGTTAATTCGGGCATTATTCTTTAGACCGATTACCCTAAGAATAGTTCGAATCGCCTTGGCAGTAGAACCTTGTCGTCCAATAATCTGACCCATATCTTCTGGGTTGACTTTGAGGGTTAAGAGAACCCCCATTTCATCAACAACCCGGCTGACTTTAACATCATTGGGATTATTGACTATGGACTTAACAACGAACTCAAGAAAGTCTGCATCAACATTCTTAGTAGCCATATTCTGATTTTTATTCTTAAACACGGCAGCAGTCCGACCATTTCTCTAATAACTGCTACTCTTCTGTTATTCTACTCTTCTTTTTTCGAATTGTCAATAATTTTTCCTTTGGGTTCTTCTTTTTTCTTAGGCTTTTCTTCTGGTTCTTTATCCTTTGATTCTTCTTTTTTTTCTTCTTTAACCGGCTTTTCTTTCTTTTCTTCTTTTTTCTTAACCTTAATTTTCTTTTTAATCTTGGGTTCTTTAATAATTCCTTGTTTAACTAAAAGATTATGGACTGTATCAGAAGCTTTAGCTCCGTGAGAAAGCCAGTGCTTTATTCTCTCTCCGTTCAAACTAAGTTGTTTCTGACCGGTTTTTTTGTTAATCAACCGCGGATTGTAATTTCCAAGTAATTCTAAAAACTTGCCGCTTTTAGGACCGGCGCTTTTTTCTATCAAAATCACCCGATAACTCGGGGCATTCTTTTTTCCAACTCTGATTAATCGAATAACAAGCATAAACTTAATTTTCAATTCTCAATTTTCAATTTTCAAACAATTTTCAATGAATTAATTTTTAATTAAATCATTAAGAAATTAGGAATTGTTTAGAAATTAGAAATTAGAAATTAGAAATTTTACTCATTCCCACCTTTTCTTTTTTAAAGCTTCTTCCGCCGCTTTTTCCTGGGCTTCCTGCTTGGAAACACCTTGTCCCTGAGCAATTTCTTCTTTATCTAAATAGACCCCGACAATGAAGTTCTTGGCGTGGTCAGGACCCCACTCTTCCAAAACATCATAAGTTGGCGTCAGACCAACTCTTTCCTGGGCCTCTTCTTGAAAGCAGCTCTTAGGATCCCGGTCTAGTCCTTGTTTAATAATCTCCGGTAATTCTTTCAGAATTTCTTTTTTAATAAATTCTTTGGCTTTTTCGTATCCCTGGTCGAGGTAAATGGCCCCAATTACCGCTTCAAGGGCATTGGCCAGGATATATCGTCTCGCCCGACCCGTATCCTTATTCTCCCCTTTGCTTAAAAGCAGATGGTCATTAATTCCCAAGCGATCGCTGACCTTGGTCAGCATCTTGGCATTAACTAAAGCCGCTCGCCAATTAGTCAAATCTCCTTCCGGGTTTGGATAATTCTGATAAAGATATTCTGTCACAACCATTTCTAAAACAGCATCACCCAGAAATTCAAATCTTTCATTGTCTTCCAGAGAAAAACTTGGGTTTTCATTGAGATAAGAACGGTGAACCATGGCCTGCTGAAGCAAGTCTTTGTCATTAAATTTTATACCAATGTTTTTCTCTAGAAAAGATAAATCCATCTATTTCAGAATAATGAATAATGAATCAAGGATCAAGAATCAGGCAAAATTCCTAATTCATAATTCCTAATTCATAATTCAATTTTTATTCGTCTTTGCCTGGTTCGCCGATTTCCCGATAAACCGTACCCAAGACGCCGTTAATAAATCTACCCGATGATTCTCCGCCAAATGTCTTGGCCAGTTCTATAGCTTCGTTAATGGCAACTTTGGGAGGAACTTCATCTCGACTGCCAAAAAGAAGTTCGTAAAGTCCGATGCGTAAAACATTCCGGTCAACAATTGTTATCTGATCCAAGGGCCATTCTGGGGCAGACTTTTCAATAATTTTATCGAGTTTATTCAAATTCTCAGATACTCCATTAACAATCTGCCAAACAAACTCAGTCCCTTCTAATCCCGGACCAAATTCTTCAATATTCCGTTCAATAATTTTCTTGAACTTATTAGGGTCTTTGCCCTTAAAATCCCACTCGTAGAGGGATTGCATGGCAATGCTTCTTGAAAGATGACGGTTAGCCATAATTTAAAATTACTTTTTTGATAACTCTTCCATATTTAGCCCTTTTTCCTGGACTTGTTCTTTTTCCTGACCGGTTAATTCTTTTTCTTTTGCTTTTTTCTCTTTCTTGCTTAGCTTTGCTGTAACATCAATAATTTCCATTCCCCGATAAGTTCCGCAGTTCTGGCAAAGTCGGTGAGGTAAAACATTTGTCCCGCATTTAGGACAGGGTGAAAGTCCCTGCTTTTTTAAAGCATGGTGGGAACGTCTCCTATTTCTTCTTGATTTAGTATGTCTCTGTTTTGGTACTGCCATAGTTCCTTCATTCTATAATTAAAGAATTGTTTCTGTCAATTTTCCTTTTGATATTTCTCTATTGCTTTTCTTAATGTTTCAACCGCTAAACCAGCGCAATGAACCTTAATTAAGGGCAATTGGCCTAATTCATCTGTTACATTCTGGTAAGTAATTTTTTTGGCTTCTCCCAATGTTTTTCCCTTGGCCATTTGAGTAATTATTGAAGAAGTTGCAATGGCTGAAACACAGCCCATAGTTTCAAAAGAAATGTCTTTTATCCGGTTTTCTTCAACTTTAAGATAAATACGCATTAAATCACCGCATTTTTTGTTATCAACTTCCGCCATAACATCGGGGTCTTTCATCTTCCCCATGTTCTTGGGGTTTTGAAAATGTTCAATTACTTTTTTGCTATACATACGAATGTTGTCTTAATTTATGAGCGAAACTCAAGTGTAGCGAAATAAATTTAGCTACAACATTGAGTACCCCGCCCCCTATGCTCTAATCTTTGTTTGAGTGATTATAGAAAGTAAGATTAATTCTGCTTATTCCTATAGTCCTTGATTAGAACTTAGGGGGCGGGGTAAGGGTTTGGTTTATCAAAAATCTAAGATTTTTGAACCAAGCCCTTCATATCCGGCAATCTTTCTTAATCGAGAAACAATTCCCGGTAAAATCTTTAAAACATAGTTAATATCAGAATCGGTTGTTTGCTTGCCCAGGGTAAAGCGGACGCTTGAATGGGCATCTTCTGCTTTTAGGCCAATAGCGAGTAAAACATGGGAGGGTTTTAAGGAATGACTGGCGCAAGCCGAACTGGTTGAAGCCATAACGCCCTTGGAAGATAAATCAAAAACAATTCCCTCCCCCTCAATTCCCTTAAAACTAAAATGGACATTATTAGGCAACCTTTCTCCCATTGAGCCATTAAGAGAAACATCCGGAATATCTTTCATAATCCCGGTAATCAATTTATTCCTTAATTTCTTAATCTTTTCATTATTTAAATGATTTATCTTTTTAATTGCTTCGGCTAAACCAACAATTCCAGGAATATTTTCCGTTCCAGAACGCATTCCTTTTTCGTGACCTCCGCCCCGGATTAAGGGACTGATTGGAGTTCCTTTTCTGATATACAGAATCCCGACTCCTTTTGGCCCGTAAATCTTATGAGATGACATTGCTAATAGGTCGGCGTTTAAATAATCTACTTTGCAGTTTAAATAATTAATTGCTTGAACTGCATCAGTATGGAAATATATTTTGCTTTTTCTTTTGTTATTTAATTTCTTAATTAACAGACCAATTTCCCTGATTGGCTGGATTGTTCCAAGTTCGCTGTTGGCGTACATAACTGAAATTAAAGCGGTCTCCTTTTTGATTGCTTTTTCAACATCTTCAACTTCGATTAAACCCTCTTTATTAACCGGCAGGACAGATAATTGAATTAATCCTTTTTTTTCTAAAACCTGGCAGAGTTCCAAAACAGCTTTGTGCTCAATAGCAGAAGTAATTAAATGAGGCTTCTTATTTCCAAGAAAAACAGCCTTTTCAACAATTCCCTTAATTGCCCAATTGTCGTTTTCAGTTGCGCCGGAAGTGAAAAATATTTCATCGGGTGAACAGTTAAAAAAATTAGCCACTTGCTGACGGGCATTTTCAATTGCCTGACGGGCCTCTTGGCCTAATTGATGAATACTGGAAGCATTACCATATTTCTCCATAAAATATGGCTTGATTTTAGCAAAAACAGCCGGGTCAACCGGCGTTGTCGCAGCATTATCCAGATAGATTACTTTCTTTCTCATTAGGATAATATATCAGAAAAAAGCCGAACTGTCAAAGGCAAGGATAAGCTCGATAAACATCTTTTCTTAAAAACTTCCCCTCCAAATTTTTCAGGAAAATTTGGCCACGCCCCCTCCCTGATTTTAAGAAAAGAGTTTATTCTCGCTTTGACACTTATTAAAAAATACTTATCAAGCTTAATT
>CAZQMX010000004.1:5773-46720 GCA_964594965.1 uncultured Candidatus Saccharibacteria bacterium
GTGTTTAATAATAGTCCAAAGACCAACTATTCCATCCCTAAATCTTATCTTCTTCCCCTGTTTGAATTTTCTCGGATTGTATTCAATCGGAACTTCTTTAATTTCAATTCCTTTCTTTAATAACTTAGCTGTTAATTCTGCTTCAATTTCAAAGCCACTACTTTCTAAATTAAGAGATTTCATTACATTTGCTGGAATTAATTTGTAACAGGTATAGGTATCTGTTAATTTTGAATTAAAAAGCAAATTATTAACCGAAGTTAAAAGCCAAACGCCAAAGACATAATGGAAATATCCTTTTCTTTCCGGACTAATATTTCTTGAACCGTAGACAACATTTTTTTGATTAAACTGACTAAGCATTTCTCTCCAGTTTTCAGGATTATACTCTAAATCAGCATCCTGGATAATCACTGCTTCCCCACTAATAGCATCTATTCCAGTTTTAAGAGCAGCTCCTTTACCCTGATTCTTTTCATGAATTAAAAGAATGAAATTAAATTCTTTTTTTAATTCTCTTAAAATCTGATTGGTTTTGTCAGTTGAACCATCGCTGATAACAATCAGTTCTTTTTCAAGACCAAGAGGAAGATTAATTACTTTTCTAACAACTTCTTCAATGGTTTTTTCTTCGTTGTAGACCGGGATAATGATTGATAGTTTCATTTTATGCTAAAATTATTCTTTGAAATCTCGTATTGATTAATGATTGGTTGATTCAAACTATTTTTCTTTAGAAATATTATAGCATACTGGTCAGCGTAGACCGGAATCCACAAATCATCCTTAACTCTTTCAATTAAGAAATTCTGGCCCCAGGGAGTATAGTCCCGGTGAGAAAAGAATACGGCATTAAAATTATACTTCTGACTCAAATCTTTCCAAATAATATTATCCTGCTGGGCAGGAATATATTCCTCCTGGAAATGAGAAATTGAATAGGCCTCCGGCCGGTTATCGGTAAAAACCTTTTCCTCGGGATAGAGATGATAAATTAAATACCCGCCAATATCGTAATTATTAAAAACCGGTCCTTTCAGATTCAGTTCCTTGAAGAATTGGGCTGACAGATTATTCCCCGGGTAAAGACCGAATCCAAATTGTCCTTTTTGAAATGGTAATTTAGTTTGGTAGGTAACAAGAATTATCAAAAACAGGGCCAGGCCCAAAAAGACAAGTCCAATTTGATAATCCCTCTTCCTTATCCTAACTCCCAATTGATTAATATTAAAGGAAATGATTGGCAGGGCAAACAATCCAAAAAGAGGAAAATTACGGATAGCCAACCAGCCCAGAACACTAAAGACAATTCCTAAAATTAAATAGGTTAAATTAAATTTCTTTTTTAGCCAGACAAGAATAAAGCTTAAAATTAAAAGACCAAAAGCAATTTTAAAAAGAGTTAAATTAGGATTCTGAATAACACCCAATTTTTCTAAAAACCAAATTGACTGGTTTTCAACAATCTTGTAGCCATAGTTTCTGAAAATATTAAAGGGGTAGAGAAGGCCTTTGACAAAGAAAGGATTGAGAAGAGTTGCTAGGGTGGTTAATCCTAAAATTAACCAAAGTCTTTTGTTTTTTATCTTTTTTAATAAAAATAGTCCGATTAGGGCCGGGCCGAAGATGAAATATATGTGAGTATTGACCCAGATAATTTCTAGAATTGGTAAAAGCCAAAGCCATTTATCTTTTAACTCATTATTCCGCCAACGCCATAAAATCCAGAAGAAAAAAGCGATGAAAAAATATGAAAATATTTCTGGTCTGATTTCTGTTCGTGAAGCTATTAAAGGAATTAAAGGCAAACTAATTAAAACTGAAATCCAAAAACCAGATTCTTTTTCTGAAATATTGAAGAAAAGATAAAAGATAATTAGAGAGAGGATTAAATAGAAAAGGCCTAATCCCCAAAATCCGGATATTTTTTCGATTAAATAGAATATGACTCCCCCTCCCCAATGATGATTAAGAACTTCAAATTCCGGTTCAGTGTAGGAATAGAAGTTTTTTCCTAAAATCCCAAAATCTCCGCTAAGAATCATTTCTCCGTTTTTAATGTGTCTGCCTAAATCGGCTGTGGTTAAATCAATTTTATGAATAAAAAAAAGCCCGGTAAAAGCTAAAAGAAATATTAAAACAGAAATTTGAATAATCCTTTTCTTACTCATACTTCTATCTTATCAGAAACGGCCCTATTAATTAATCCCTAAAAGTTCGACTTCGAAAATGAGGAGGGCGTTAGGTGGAATTACCCCTGAAGCCCCACTTTCACCATAGCCGAATTGGGGCGGAATTATTAATCTTCTGACTTCTCCAATCTTCATACCAACAATTCCTAAATCCCAACCCTGGATCACTTGTCCAGCGCCTAAAGTAAATTGAAATGGCTGTCCTCGATCCAAAGATGAATCAAATTTGGTCCCGTCTTCCAGATAGCCGGTGTAGTCAGCAGTGATTTTATCACCGCTTTTAGCGACTTCTCCTGTTCCTTCTCTTAGAATCTGGGCAGTAATTTTGGTTCGGTCAATCTCCATCGCCTGCGTGTTTTCCTCCGGCTCTGGATTATCTGATTCTTTTAAATCACTCTCTTGATTAAAATCTATCCCTTCAATTTCATCTTTATCACCCTGAAAAAGCTGGAAAAGGAAATATATGCCGCCGATAAGAACAGCGGCTAAGGTAACTAAATAAATTACTATTTTAGTTTTGTTGGACATAATAAAATGGCTGCCGGGCTAGGACTCGAACCTAGATAACATGCTTCAGAGGCATGGATCCTACCGTTAGACGACCCGGCAATTTATTCCTCTTCAAGATATCTTCGGATGGCGACTAAACTACTGACTGTTCCCAGGGCAATACCAACCCCGATCTGAAGCAGGAACAGAGCTAGAAAGTTTGTCTGGTAAAAGTAAAACAGGTCAGTCCCTGGTAAATAGGACGTCACCTTGGGTGAAATATACCAGACTAATGGATACAAAATCAAGAGTGAAATAAGGGCGGCGATAACTCCGTAAAGCGCCCCTTCAACAACAAAGGGCCCCCTGACAAACCAATTACTTGCCCCGACCAGTTTCATTACCTTAATTTCCTTCCGGGCGGAGTAGATTGTTAATCGAATAGTATTAAAACTGACGACAACCGCCATAACTGCCAGAATGACTAAAATGATGAAGCCGAGTTGTCGGATTGTCCCGGTA
The DNA here is from genome assembly GCA_964594965.1 of uncultured Candidatus Saccharibacteria bacterium. Lineage (GTDB taxonomy): Bacteria > Patescibacteriota > Minisyncoccia > Portnoybacterales > UBA2143 > CAZQMX01. The sequence continues at coordinate 8,977 of CAZQMX010000004.1, forward strand.
ATAGAAGACAACCGGGCAATAACATCCTTGTTTTCCAGGTAATTTATCTTATCAATAATCTGATCGTAACTGCTCTGGTCAAAAAAACTAACAATAGTCTCATACTGAGAAGCCTGCTGGGCCTTAATATTCAAACTGGCTTCTAAGGGATTAGATTCGAGCTCTTCTAAACTCTGGATTAAAACATCATTGTCTTGGTGTTTTTCTTTGAATCTCAAAAGAGCTTCTTCGGTTGAAACATATTCAACACTTTTAACTTCTGATAATTTAATCAAATCACCTCTTAAGGTCAGGATATCATCTTCATCAGCATTAAGTTGGAAATAGACACTGATATCAATCTTATCCTCCAGATTAGTTGTCAAAGAATCAACTAAAACATTAATTAAAAGCAAACTTGTCAGGCCCAGAATCGCCAGACTCATGATTGAAATAGCGGCTGAGGAAAGCCATTTGTTCCTCCAAAAACTTAACCAGCCAGATTTGAAAATGCGTGAGATTGTTTCAAGCACAATAGTAATTTCTAATTTTTAATTTCTAAACAATTTCTAATGATTTAATTATTAAATTAATAAATTAAAGAATTGTTTGAAAATTGATAATTGAAAATTGAAAATTAAAACAGTATGTATTTCCCTTTCTCGTCGTCTTTAATAACCCTTCCTTTTTCCAAGGTGACAACTCTTTTATCCAATCCGTTAATCACTTCTCGATTATGAGTTGATAAAATGACGGTTGTTCCTAGTTCATTAATTTTAATCAAAAGACGGATAATTTCCCAGGCATGTAAAAGGTCCAGATTACCGGTTGGTTCATCGGCAATCAGGATTTCCGGTCGATGAGCCAAAGCCCGGGCAATAGCAACTCTCTGTTTTTCCCCGCCGGAAAGCTGATTAGGGAAATGGTCAGCCCTTTCAGACAGATTAACTAATTTCAAAAGCTGGGGGATATCCTTTTCAATGTCCAGATTAGGCCGACCGCTGACTTCCATGGCAAAAGCAATATTCTCGTAGGCAGTCTTATCAGGCAGAAGCCGAAAATCCTGAAAAACCATACCAATCTTTCTTCTCCACAAAGGGATATTTTTATCAGGAATATCATTAATATCCTGCTTGTTATACAAAATCTGTCCTTTGCTCGGTATTTCTTCTCTGATTAAAAGTTTAATCAAGGTTGTTTTACCGGCTCCGGAACGGCCGGCAATTGAAACAAATTCCTTGCCGTCAACATCCAAACTAATATTGTCTAAAGCCCGACAATCACCCCCATATATTTTAGAAACTTTCCTGAACTTAATCATAAAACATAAAGCATAAAACACGAAACATTATTTTATTTTTTGAATAATGCTCCATAACATTGCGCCAATCTCTTCTGCTAACTTAATAGACTTTTCATAATTTCTTTTAGATAAATAATTTTCAACGAAAGAAAAATAAAGAAGATATTTTGATTCCTTTAATGAACCATAAGAAATTTCTAAGAAATTTCTATGAACTTTATCCTTGACCCTAGCATAGCCTTCAATATAATTTAATATTACTGAAAGAGATGACCTTCTCAGCTGCGAAGTTACTCCATATAATTCTTCTTTGGGAAAATCTCTGGTCATCTTATAAACCAAGTGAACATATTCATCCATTATCCTTTTCAGCTTATTATGATATGTTTCTCGTTCCATTTGCTTCATGCTTCATGTTCCATGTTTCATGACATAAACTTATCTAATTTGCCGCCTAAAACTGCCTCTGGATTACCTGATTTGACTCCAGTCCGATGGTCTTTAACCATCTGGTAGGGATGAAGAACATAGGAACGAATCTGGCTTCCCCATTCAACGGCAGTTGGCTGACCCCTTAAAACCTCTTTTTCTTTTTGCCGGCTTTTTAATTGATGCTGATAGAGTTTACTCGTTAAAAGTTTCATTGCTGTTTTCTTATTCTCTCCCTGAAGGCGTTCGTTTTGGCAGGAAACAACAATACCGGTTGGTAAATGAGTAATCCGGACAGCCGACTCCGTTTTATTAACATATTGACCCCCCGGTCCAGAGGCCTTGTAGGTTTCTACTCTCAAATCCTCCGGTCTGATTTTAATCTCTTTGACTTCTTCCAATTCAGGCAGGACTTCAACCAAAGCAAAGGAAGTATGGCGTAGATTATTAGCATTAAAAGGGGAAAGTCGGACAAGTCGATGAACTCCGGCTTCTCCTTTCAAAAGTCCGTAGGCAGCAGGAGCTTTAATTATTAAAGTCGTGTTCTTTATCCCGGCTTCTTTGCCTTCCTTGATTTGTAAAACCTGGGCTGGCCAGTCCTTTTTCTGGGCAAATTTCAAATACATCCGTAAAAGCATTTCAGCCCAGTCCTGAGCATCAATCCCTCCGGCTCCGGCATAAATCGACAGAATCGCATTCTTCTTGTCGTAAGGATCTTTTAATTTTTCATCTACGTCTTTCATTTTATCACAATTTCCATTTTTAGCAAATGAGCCGAAGGTCGGACTTGAACCGACGACCTGAGCTTTACGAAAGCCCTGCTCTGCCACTGAGCTACTTCGGCTGGAGCGGGTGAGGAGAATTGAACTCCCGTTATCTGCTTGGGAAGCAGACGTAATGCCACTATACGACACCCGCCTAGGGGGTGAAAAAATATTCCCACCATTTCCAATGATTAGGTAAATCACCTTCTCCGTTAATTTCTTGTTTCCTGGCTTGTTCCAGGCGTTTTTCAGCGCTCTCGTTTTCTGGAATTTCTTCCTTATGAGGAGATACGATAACTACCTTTTCACCTGGTTTTTTTAAGTTGAGTTTCAATCGGGCTTCTTTTTCCAGATATGATTCATCCTTAAAATATTCCATCATATCAGCCAGTTGTTTGTTTTTTCCTTCTAATTGATTAATTTCTGATTCTAACTTATTAATCTCTTTAGTCAATTGATATTTACGGTAACTCTCCCGGCCAAGATTAACGACCAGAACAGCCAGGATTAAAATGGCCGAGAAAAGAAAAGCTTTTGAGCTTAAAAGTTTTCTGATTAATCTTTTGGGTTGAGTTTGTTGAGTCATTTTGGTATCCTAAGAATATGCCCCGTAGTAGAATTTCGATAGTCGCCTTTGGCGATAAGGAAACGGGGTATATGATAAAAAGTCGTAGCATTAAGAAACAAACAATAATTAAGGATTTTGATTATTGAAATCGAAATTTCACTACGGGGTATGAAGCCATCAAATCAAAGAAAACTGTTTCGTTCCATCTGGATTATTCTGGCTAGTTTGGTTGTTTTGAGTATGTTAATTTTTCTGCTTGCCCCCCTATTATAGTAGGAAATCGACGCTTTGTCATTCTGAACGCAGTGAAGAATCTGTTTAATAGATCCTTCGACTTCGCTCAGGATAACTATTTATAACTAAATCAAAGATTTAGAGAAATAGTCACTTTTTCAAAACTTTTAAAAAGACATCTGAGGGAAGATTAATTTTGCCAACCTGTTTCATTTTTTTCTTCCCTTTTTTTTGTTTCTCCAAGAGTTTCTTTTTTCTGGAATAATCGCCACCATAAAGATAGCCGGTAACATCTTTTCTCATTGCCCGGATTGTTTCTCTGGCGACAATATTACTTCCAACCGCCGCCTGAAGAGAAACTGAAAAGAGTTGGGGTGGAATGACTTGTTTTAATCTTTTAACCAGGGTTTTTCCTTCGGAAAAGGTTTTTTCCTGGTGAATTATTCTGGAAAAAGCATCAACCTTATCACCGGCAATTAAAATATCCATTTTAACCAGATTACCGGGACGGTAATCATTAACCTCGTAATTCATTGAGGCGTAGCCGGAACTAATATTCTTCAACCGGTCATAGAAATCAATAATGATTTCGGACAAAGGAGTTTCGTATTCAATTAAGACTCTTTCAGCGCTTAAATATTTTGTTTCTTTGTAATCGCCCCTCAAGCTTTTTAATAATTTCATCACCGAGCCTAAATACTGATTGGGAGTAATGATTTCTAAACTGACCCAGGGCTCTTTTATCTCTTCAATCTGATTTGCTTCCGGCAAATCAGAAGGAGAAGAAACGGAAATCAAATTACCTTTTTCGTTTTTAACCTGGTAATTAACTGAGGGTGAAGTCACAATTAAATCAAGCTTCTTTTCTCTTTTTAATCTTTCAGAAACAATTTCTAAATGAAGCATGCCCAGGAATCCGGAACGAAAACCCCTGCCCAATCCCTCTGATGATTCTGGTTCATAAGAAAGAGCGGCATCATTTAATTTGAGTTTAGCCAGACTGTCTTTTAGTAAATTGTAGTCATTGGCCTGAGCTGGATAAAAACTAGCAAAAACAACCGGCTTGGGTTCCTGGTAACCAGGTAATGATTCTGTCTTCTGACCGGACAAAGCCAATGTTTCTCCGACCCGGCATTTTGAAATATCTTTTAAGCCAGTGGCGATGTATCCGATTTCTCCGGCTTGAATTGATTGGGTTTTAGTAAGGCCGGGAGAAAAAACGCCAACTTCTATTATCTCGCTTTCCGCTTTTGAAACCAGCATTTTAATTTTCTGGCCTTTTTTAATTTCTCCGTCAATTGCTCGGATATAGGCAATGACTCCCTTAAAATCATCGTAACTTGAATCAAAAATCAAAGACCGGAATGGTTTTTCCAATTTTCCCTTGGGCAAAGGAATTCTTTTAATAACTGCTTCTAAAACTTCTTCAATTCCTTGTCCCTTTTTAGCTGAAATTCTTAAAATGTCTTTTTTGTCAATTCCAAGTAACTGGCTCATTTCGTCAGCGGTTTCTTCAACCCGGGCATGAGCCCCCACACCATTCGCTTCCAACGAAGGTAGCGGGGCAAGCAAATCAATTTTATTGATTACAGGAATAATAGTTAAATTTTGCTCTCTAGCTAGCTCTAAATTAGCTAATGTTTGCGCTTGAATGCCTTGAGTGACATCGACTAGCAATATCGCTCCTTCAACAGCAGCTAAGCTTCTTGAAACTTCGTAAGTAAAATCAACATGACCAGGAGTGTCAATTAGGTTTAGGATATATCTATCATTCTGAGCATCTTTGTCATTCTGAGGCGAAGCCGAAGAATCTGTTACAGATCCTTCACTTCGTTCAGGATGACGATTCAGAGTGTATTCCATTCGGACTGGCTGAAGTTTAATCGTAATTCCTTTTTCTCTTTCCAGATCCATCATATCAAGAAACTGTTCTTTCATTTTTCTTTTTTCAACAGATTGAGTCAATTCCAAAAAACGGTCGGCCAGAGTTGATTTACCATGGTCAACATGACTAATGATACAAAAATTCCTAATGTTTGATTGATTGCTTGACATATTTAATCTCATTAAGTATATTAACAATATTCAAAATTACAAGTGCTTTTAACCTTTAACCCATAACCAAGGAGGAAAAAAATGGGAATTCAATTAATTGATTTTGATGCAAAGAACCTGAAAAGCCACCTGAGTTTACCGAATAGAGATAATATGGACAGTATTCTCGGGATGGCCAAAGCGCTCCACGAAGAGGAAGGATCAATGCTCTCTAAAGATGGTCACGCCCAGAGCGCTTATATGGACAAGATTCAGAAATTAGTCCTCAGAACCTTCTCGAGCTATCTTGAAAAGATCAAGCTCTTAAACCAGGGAGGCGCGGATGAAATGAAAGCTGATTTAATATGGCCCCCTAATACCACTGGCCGGATTCTTTTTCGGGGAGTGTCCGTTACTCTTCCAAAATTCGAAATCGCTCCGATAGGCTCCCAACGCCCGAATGAAATTATCCCAAAGCTGAAGTTCTATTTCAATTTCAAGGATTCTGGGAGCATAAACGTGGCGACCTTCCTGAAAATGAGAGGTGATGATTCCATGTCAGAGCTAATACATCTTGCTGCTCTGCATATGAATCTCGTCCGGGTCAAACCGAGAAAAATCGTTTTCAGGCAAGACTCTCCTCAAAAAATACTGGGAGAGAGATACAGGATAGCGGACATCGAAAGCATCGGTCCTCTTCTGGAAACGATATGCCTGATTTACCGCATTTACCATGAAGACCTCGAAGAGCTACACGAGTTGAGGGAATCAATTAAGATTCACCCCGCGCTCGCAAACGCGGCCGAATCTATCTACTGGCACAAAGTGGCAAAAATGGCCATGTAATAAATATTGGCTTGAGGCAGTCCTATACCATTAGGGCTGCCTCTTTTATTTCCCCACTTCTGTTATTCTTACCCTCTTCCAGGGCAGACGGCTGGTCAAAGGCAGTAAAAAGATATCTAATCCGTTTAATCTTAAAAACCAGGCGGCAGTGAAATATATTATCAGGCCAGCTAAACCAGCTATCATTCCTTCAACCAAAGCCGGCTCATCAATTAAAGATAAAAGAACATATGAAGTTATTCCAGCCAGAATTGAAGCCAGAAATATTTTAACTGATGAAAGAGAAATATTCTTCATATCAAGAAATCCAATTTTCTTTCTTAAAGCAATAAAGAGAATGATTAAATAGAAAATACTTCCAATTGAAAATCCAAGAGCCAGACCAGGAACACCAATAATGGAAGAAAAAAACCAAGCCAATGAAAGACGGATCCCTGTGGCAAATAATCCAATACCAAAAGGAGTCCAGGCATCTTCCCAGGCAAAGAAACCGCGGAGGAATAATAGGATTAGGGCTTCGGCGAATAAGGAAAGAGAGAAATATGCCAGGGTCTGAAAAGTTAAAATCGTATCAATTTGAGAAAACCGGCCGGTACCTAAAATGACCTGAACAATTTGAGAGCGTAAGATAATGAATAAAATACTGGCCGGAAAAGTAAAAAACAAAATCTGACGAAGAGTTAAAGAAAAAGTTTTAACAAAACTTTCCTTATCATTTTTCTGAGCTGACTCTGATAATTTCGGAAAAGAAGCCAAAACAAATGAAATACCAAAAACACCCAATGGAAAACTCCAGATATTATGAGCCAGATTATATACCGCAATTGAACCAACCGCTAAAAGAGATGCTAGAACTGTCATTATCCAGAAATTAACCTGATGAAGAGTTAAGCTTAAGACCCGAGGCGGCATTAGTTTAAAAATTCTTTTAACTCCTTTGAAATTAAAATCAAGGATCGGCTTCCATCTGTATCCGGATAAAACCGCGGTTGGAATCTGAATTGCCATATGAAGAAAAGCGCCAAGCACAACACCAATCGCCAAACCGATTAAACCAAAATATTTAACTAAAACCAAAGCTCCGAAAATGATACCGAGATTATACATTATTGGCCCCAAAGAATAGACTAGGAAACGCTTAAAACTCTGAAGAATTCCTCCTAAAACTGCGCTTAAACCCAAAAACAAAGGACCAAGAAACATTATCCGGGTTAATTTAATTGCCAAAGTTAATTTCTCTTCTGAAAATCCCGGAGCAACCAATTTCATCAGCCCGGGAGTAAAGATAATTAGAATTCCGGTGGTAATAACAAGAGATAGGGTTAATAAATTCAAAACACTATTAGCCAGATACCAGGCCTGTTTCTTTTCCTTTTGCCAGTAATTAAGAAAAACCGGAATAAATCCGGCTGAAATTGCTCCTAAAACCAGAAGCGAATAAATTAAATCTGGAATCCGAAAAGCGGCGTAGTAAATATCAAGTTCATCGCCCGCTCCGAACTGGCCGGCCAGAATTCTATCCCGGACCAATCCTAATAACCGGCTAACCAAAGAAGCCGCTCCCAGAATTACAGCGGCCGCAGCAATAGTTTTTGATTTATTGTTTAACAATCGTCGTATCATTAAGCGGAGAAAATAAATTTAGCGAAAACAATCTCTTTTTTTAAAATCAGGGAGGGGGCGGGGCCATCCCGCCTGCATTGTAGGCGGGATGGAGGGGAAGATTTTAAAAAAAGATGATTATTGAGTAATTTAGACAAATGCTTAAAATTCAAAAGTTAATCCAAGGAATTTATCTGTTTTCAAATCATCGGCATAATTCCTGATTCCTGATTCCTGATTCATATCCCCCGGATATTGCCAAGAAATATTCCAATTCTCTGGAAACTTTAATTGATGATTAAATTGACTACCCAAACTACCCAATTGCTTCTGAATTAACAAACTATAACTATCTGTCATTTTGGTCAAGTCAATCTTAAAAGGCAATCGGTATTGATAGGTCAGAGTAACAGATTTGCCCGGACTGACATAGACCCAATTACCAAAAACGGTCTTTTTGTTTTCTTCAAAAACCCGGGTATTAGTTTTTGGATCAAGAAACATTTTGCTTTCAATTTCATTAACAAGCGGGTCTTTTTTAAAACCCTGTTTGTCATAATCAATTGGTGGATGGTAATTTTCTCTGGTCTGGCCAGAAGCAGAGATTAATTCAGAACCAAGAGGCAGATAAACTCTCAGGAAATTGGCGTTAACCCGATTCCACCAGTCATAATTGGTTTGACCGCCCTGATGAACTCTCTTAATTGTCAGAGTATTAATAATTGAACCATCTTCCCCTATTTCAGAGGAAAGATTGATTGACTCATCAACAACCCGGTCAGTTTTAAATCCGTTAATATTGGAAGAAACAACGCTTAAAAAGTCCTTGTTGGTTTCCTTTAGCTCTCCGGCCCAGCCTTCTTCAATGGCTAATTGCTCAAGAGAAGAATCTTTGAAATATGCCAGGATGTGTTTTTCTTCAAAAGCATCCAAAAATATTTCAATAGCTTTCTTCTTTTTCTCTGAATCAAATTCTTCCAGTTTTTTAATAAAGAGAGGAGCAAAATCAGCCAGGATTTTCTTGGGCTGATTAAGTTCTTTATCATAATCAATTTCAACTTTGTACTGAATTAATTCAACAAAATTATTTGAATCTAAAACAACTTCGTATTCCGGCATGGAAATTGGTCCGGTTAATTCCAAAAGACGTTCAATAACGGTTGGGGTTAAGCTAATGACCCCATCAACAGTTGGTCCGCCGGTTTTTTCATAAAACCAGGATATTTTTTCAGCTGAAGTCGGGAAATCAGGAAACCAGTTGGCATCGTGCATTGACCAGGCCGTGCTGACTTTCTGAATCGGTCGGGGTGGAATAATTTTCTCATGAAGTTGGCCATCAGCATTATAGATCCCGTCAACAAAAAGATTAGTCATCTCTCCCCGGTCTAATTCCAGGAGTCCGTAAGTACCAATAAATCCCCCGGTTGCCCTAATTTCACTGTTATTCTGGAAAATTAAGAGATACTGGCGAGGATTATTATGCCCTAAAATCTTAAGAAAAGCGGCGGAATAATCCAAGGCTCCTTCAAGCATTTCCTCAATCAAAGGCAATTTCTCTCCCAAGGAAACAACTTCTGGCTGAATTTCATCCGGCAAAGCATCGATTTTAACCTGACGGAGCTCTTCTCTGGCAACTTCAATATCTTTTAGGGCCGCTTCTAAATTACTCTGGCTCAGAGCGATTTTTTCTGTTAAATATTCCTGGTCTTCTTCTTTTGAAGTCAAAATATTATCAGATGAAGGCGTTTCAATTAATTCAAATAAATTACCAAAGGAAAATAGCTGAATAGCGGAGGATAAGGTCTGGCCGGCATTAGCCAGATTTTCTCCGACTTTGATCAAGTGACCCCCTGAAGAAACCAAAGAACCGCCCGGTAGTTTGCCTAAAATACCTACTGTTAGCCGACCGAGTTTGTTAATTTCATTTTGAGTTTCCAAAAAGTCAGCGTGAGCCAGACTAAAATTCTTCTCAGCTGTTTCAAAGTCAGCTTTTTCCAGAGATTCCTTGGCCATTAAAAGATTCTGGTAAGCAGACGAACCACTACCCAAAACTTCATCCTTAATTTCAAGACCCTGACCTAACCAGGTCAGAATCGGAATAAGTAAAGCAACAAAAAAACCGGTTATTAAAAACCTGGATATTGACCGAGAAGGAATTTTGTCTAAAATTGGTTTCTTTGATTCAATGACCGGTGGAGAATATTTTCGGGAAGCAACTTCGGGGAAATAGAAATCGGATGGTTCTTGATAAATTTCTTTTGGTTTTTCTTCAGCGACTTCAACTGGTTCGATTTCCGGCAAACTACTAAGAGATTCCATTTCACTGGCTAATTCCGCCATAGCTTTTTCCCTGGTCATTTCTTCTTCAAAAATAACTCTTTCTTCTATGACTTCCTTGACCGGCTCTATTTTAATCGCCTTTTCTTTTCTTTCGGTTTCTCCTTCTGTTTCAACTTCTCTTAAATTAACTAATCTTTTAACCTGTTTTATTCTTTCCACATCCAAATCTCCCCTTTCTGTAACGGGCCTAACATCAAAGAGGGCTGATGAAATGTTTGTTTTCCTCCTCATATACCCAAAAAGTTCCCTCTCAAGAGGTTTGTCCTTTAATTATATCACACTTTCTAAGTTCCCTTATCCACAATATATCCTCAATATCTCTTTTGCCATTTTCCGCCAACTGTATTCCTTTATCCTTTCTTTTCCCAAAGAAATCATTTTCTTCTGAAGTCTTTTATCTTCTAAAACTTGTTTAATTTTTCCTGCTATCTCTTCAGGGTTCTCCGGATTGAAATAGGCAGCAGCCTGGCCTAAAATCTCTGGCAAACAGGTCGCTGATGATGAAATCACAGGAAGATTATGAGCCATGGCTTCCAAAGGCGGCAAACCAAATCCTTCACAGAAAGATGGGAAAACATAGCAAACAGCATTTTGATAAAGAATGGCCAATTCTTTATCGGAGACAAAATCAGTAAATGTAATGGAATCATGAATTAGGAATGATGAATTATGAATAAATTTTTTTAATCTTTTATAAAAATAATCTATTTCGCCGACTAAAACGAGTTGTAGACCAGAATTTTCATTGTTCATTGTTTGTTGTTCATTGTTCTTTATTTTGGCGAATGCCAAAATTAATCCTTCTAGATTCTTATGCGGATAGGCATTGCCAACATAGAGCAGATATGGCTTTGAAATTCCTTTGGGCTTTTCTTTGGATTTAATGACGGGATCAGGAGCACCCTCATAAATAACCTGTATCTTTTCAGGATTAACTTTGAAATATTCAAGAATATCTTTTTTAGTATAATTCGAAACAGCAATAATTCTTTTAGCCCGTTTGACAGCAGAATTAATAACCAGATGATAAGCTATTTTTTTAAGCTGGTAAAAGAATGGATGAAGAGTTGAAGCCCGTTTTGTTGGAAATCTTTTTAAGATTAAATCATGAATTGTAACAACAAAAGGAGCAGGACAAAACAAAGGAACATTGAAATGAGGGAAATGAATCAAATCAACTTTGCTTTGCCAGATTTTTATTGGTAGAAATATTTGTTCCTTAAATCCATACCAACCATAATCAGCTAGAGCTCTTTTGAAATTAGGATTTCTTGGTTGATATTCATCCCAGTTTTCTTTTCGAAGAAAAACAATGTATTGATTTTTGTTATCAATTTCTTCCAATTGTTCAATTAGTTTTTCAACATAGCGACCCAAGCCCTTTTGTCTGGGACCATAAAATCGCGCATCTATTCCAATTTTTAAATTTTTTTTCATCTTGTTAAAATCTTTAACGTCTCTCTGGCGCATTTCTGCCAGGAAAACTTCTTGGCCTGAACAAGGCCTTTTTTAATTAAACGATCCCTTAAATCGTTATCGGTTAAAGCCGTTTCCATTGCCCAGGCCAGTTCATCAGTATTTAACGGATTAATCATTGGGGCGCCATCCCCAACTACTTCCGGCAGAGACGAATTATTCGAAACAATAGTTGGCAATCCGCAGGCCATGGCTTCCAAAGGCGGAAAGCCAAATCCTTCAAAAAAACTTGGATAAACAAAGAGACTGGCTAAATTGTAAAGAATGGGCTTGTCTTTTTCATCAACAAAACCAGTAAAAGCAATATCATCCCTGTATTTTGACCTTCTAACCGCTTTGAAAATATCTTTGTAGAGCCATCCTTTTGTCCCGGCAATAACCAATCTGATTAATTGTTTTTTTCTGACTAATTCAAAAGACTTAATTAAACCAATTAGGTTTTTTCTTGGTTCAATTGTGCCAAAATAGAGAATGAAATTATCTGGCAAATTGTATTTTTTCTTAATCTCTTCCTCCTTTTCCCTATTACTCATCACTCCAAACTGTTCTCCAACTCCGGAATAGATTACTTTGATTTTCTCTTCTTTGATTTGATACAGATTAATTAAATCGCTTTTGGTTGATTCTGAGACAGCAATAATCTTATCTGCTCTCTCGGCTTCTTTTTTGGTCTTCATTAAAAATCTTTGCCATAATCTTTTTCTCCAGGAAAAAAATTCCGGATAATGAATAAAAGACAAATCATGGAAAGTCATTACTTTCCTGCATTTCAAAGAAACCGGCGAAACAAAGAAATGGGGGTTGAAGTATGCCTCAATTCCTTTAAGGAGTTTATCAATTCTGGGTCGGTTGAAATATGCGGCGGAGGTAAAAAAAAGACGATTAGGAATCTTGAAATCCTTTAATTCAACATTATCAAGAGAAAGCCAGGGATAATTCAAATTAACTTTTCTCAAAGCGTTGTAGAAAAGTTGGTATCTGGCTTCAGATTCCCCGCCCGTTTTGCTACGCGAAGCGTTGCGGACGGGCAGAGGAAGAAGATGAGATAAGAGATTAATGACATACTCCTCCACTCCAGTCCTGGCGCCCCGGGCTAAAACCCTGATGTCAATGCCGATGTTCATTGATGAATCTTTTAATCTTTTCTTTGAATTTTTCTTTATCAAATTCAAGGGCTCTTTGCCTGATTTCTTCTGGATCAAAGTCACTCGGATTAAAGTCTTTTAATACTTTAATTAACTCTTCTGTTTTCTGCTTTTCAAAGAACAGGCCAGTTAATCCTGGTTGAATAATTTCCAGGGCGCCGCCCGATTGATAAGCGATAACCGGTCGGCCGGAAGCCATTGATTCAAGAGCAGTAATACCAAAATCCTCTTCCTGGGGAAAAATCATTGCCCGGGAATGGGCGTAATAGTATTTAAGAATATCATCAGAGACCAAGCCAACAAATTCAATATTCTTTTTGGCAATTTTGGTCAATCTTTTTCTATCCGGACCATCGCCAATAATTTTCAACGGCCAACCCAATTGATTAAAAGCCTTAATAGCCAAATCAAAGCGCTTGTAAGGAAGGAATCGGCCAACCACTAGGAAGTAATCTTCCGGTTTCTGAGCAATGTAGAAGAGATTGGCTTTAACCGGTGGATGAATAACTTCTGAATCCCTTTGATAATATTTTTTTATCCTTTTTTTGACAAAATGGGAATTGGCAATAAAGGCATCAACCCGGCAAGAGGCCTTTTCATCCCATAATCTGATGTAGTTCATGAAAAAAGGAATCAGTTTTTTAATCGGTCCGGGATAACCAAATTCTTCAATGTATTTATGGGAATCATCCCAGGCGTAACGAATCGGAGTGTGGCAATAACAGATATGAAGAGTATTCGGACTGGTAATAATGCCCTTGGCGTAGCTGGCTGAATCAGATAAAACTAAATCAAAATCGGAAAAATCAAACTGTTCGACAGCAATTGGCATTAACATTAAAAAAGGACGATGATGGGATTTAATTAAAGGAACTCTTTGAAGAAATGATGTTTTAATTTTTCTTCCTTCAAAAGCGTAGCCGGTTCTTTTCTTGTCATAAAGCAGAGTATAAATTGGAGCTTTGGGATAAATTTCAAGAAAGGCCTCCAAAACCCTCTCTGCCCCTCCATACTGATTGAGGTAATCGTGAACCAGGGCGATTTTCATGCGAATGTTGTCTTAATTTGTGAGCGAAACTCAAGTGTAGCGAAATTAATTTAGCTACAACATTGAGCACCCCGCCCCCCTATACCCTAATCGAAAATCTAGAAACAAACAAAATTAATCTTGTTTTCTATAGCTACTCTGACAAGAGTTAGGGCTTAGGGGGCGGGGTAAAGGTTTTGTTACAAAATTTCTAAAGGAAATTTTGACAAAGCCCTTTATTGAGCAGATTTATCTCGAAACAAAACAATCCAGGTTCTTAAAAATACTTTCAAATCCATTAATAAAGACCAGTTTTCAACGTAATATGTATCTAATTTAATTTCTTCTTCAAAGGGCAAATCAGAACTGCCGGAGATTTGAGCAAAACCGGTCATGCCCGATTTTATCGCCAAAACCTTTTTGTGGTGTTTTTGGTATTTAGCAATTTCGTCCGGCTGATGAGGCCTTGGTCCAACTAAGCTCATTTCCCCCTTCAAAACATTAATTAATTGGGGAAATTCATCAATCCGGTATTTCCTTAAAAACCGGCCAACTCTTGTTATCCGGGGATCATTCCTCATTTTAAACAAAGGACCTTCTTTTCTTTCATTGTAGTCCCAGAGAAACTTTTTTAAATCTTCGGCCCCTTTAATCATTGAACGAAACTTGTAAAGGTTAAATCCTTCTCCCTGGCTGATTCTTTTCAATTTAACCAAGACCGGTCCTTTTGAACTCCATTTAATAATGAAAGCGATTAGGATAAAAAGGGGAGAAAGAACAATCAAGCCAAGCAAAGAACCGATGAAATCAATAATTCTTTTAATAATCCTCCCCCAGCCATCGAGGGCAGTTCTTTTTAATTCAACTAAAGGAACATCACCCAAAGTTTCAACCGAAGCATTACTGGTTAGGGTCTGAAAAAGATTAGGGACGAATTTAAAGGTTAAATGATTATCCTCGCAGAAATTAACTAATTCCAAAATCTTTTCCTTGGGCCAGTCCGGATCAGCTAAAATGATTTCTTCTACTCCGGGATTTTTAACCTTGTTTTTGATCTCTGACATATCCGGTTCAATTAAATTAGTTACCAAATGATATCCCCAGATAGGCTGATTTCTAATCCGGCTAATAATCTTCTGGCTAATACCATCTTTTCCAACAACCAGAGCCCGGCGAGAGCCAAAATGATATTTCCTCATTAAATATCTCTGCCAGCGATTGATAAAAAGGCGGCCAAAAGAAACAAAAACAATTGCTATTAACCAGCCAGCTAAAACCAGGAACCGGGAATTGAATAATTCCTGACGAAGGAAAATGTAGAAAACCAAAACAAAGATTCCGGCTGAAACGCCGATGATAACCTTAAGAAAATCGTCTAAAAGGATTCTTCTGACCTGAATTCGATAAAGTCCAACCAGAGCAAAAACGAAAAGCAAGAAAAGAGAAACCCCGGCAATCAGGGCAAAATATCGGTTAAAAGGCAAACTTAAATTAAAAAGCACCGGTCGGTATTGAACAACCATCGGATTAGTTCGCAGAAAATATGTAAAAAGCCCTGCCCCTAAAAGCATTAGAAAATCCAAAGGCGGCAGAATTGCTGTAAAAATTAATTCTGGCTTCTTCATTACCTTAATACTAGTCAATCAAACCCAAAAAAGCAACAAAAAAATCCCGTTTTAACGGGGTTCTTTTGTGTCCAAGCAAGCCGTAAGCCGGGTTCTGTCTTGCCCCGTTCTACGGGGTCTTGGATAGTCATCTATCTGGGATCAATATTGCTACTGACCTCAAGCGAGCCACTTTTGCCAAGT
Organism: uncultured Candidatus Saccharibacteria bacterium; assembly: GCA_964594965.1. Taxonomy (GTDB): domain Bacteria; phylum Patescibacteriota; class Minisyncoccia; order Portnoybacterales; family UBA2143; genus CAZQMX01. The sequence goes on from CAZQMX010000004.1 coordinate 24,532, forward strand.
TTCTCTCCGCAGTAATGCGGAGTAAGAAATTTGAGCATCCCGTATTATTGCGGGATAACTCCTTGGTTTGCTCTTGCACCAGGCAGGGTTTACCATCCCGACAAGTTTCCCTGCGGGAAGAGGAGTTAATCCTCACTTTTCACCTTTCCTCCCTTTAGGAGAGTACCCCTAAAGCGAAGTAGTATTGTCTCTGTGGCACTTTCCCTATCCCTCACCTAGTTTGGATACAATTTTGCGAAGCAAAATTATTGGTGATAAAATCCAAACTAGGTGAGGGACGGTGGGCGTTACCCACTGCCCTAGAGTCCTCATATACGATAACCTTTCTACTGCAATTCCCATATTCTGGCTGCGGCTTTGTAAAAATTTTTCAACATAGAGTCTATGTTTTCAAAATTTCTACTTCACCTCGCGCAGAATCTGAAAATTTCGTAACGAACATTATCGTATAAGAGGACTCTACAGTGCCCGGACTTTCCTCCGCCAATTTTGTCTAAATCTCTTCTGATTTAGATACAAAACTGAGCGTCCGCCGAAGCCCAAAGGGCGAAGGCGGGCCCCAATCAAATACCATTAATCAGAGAAAAATAACAAAACTAACAGCGACTATCTAACTTACTTGGACAATTCTATTCTATCATAAATATCCTTTTTGTCAAGATTTAAGAAGCGGCGTCCGTAGACACCGCTCCGATAGAGTCATTTTTCGACCCCTACAAATGATTAAACACCAACAGAATATCCCGGATTTCACTAATTTTGTCATCTCCGCCCCTCACTGTCAGAACTTCTTCTTTGATCTGTTTTTCTATCGCTTCCATCTCTTCCTCGAGCGCACTTATAACAATCCTTAACGATTCTTTGGTATAAGGATTTTTTGCGTCCTCTGACTTTTTTCCAAGACGAATCAGGAATCCATCTAAAAATATTATTCTGTCATTTTCTCTGACTCGTTCCTGAAAAAAAGCAGTTTGCTTTTCTATCGCCTGATAAAAAAACTCCAACGATTCGATTATAAGTTTGCTTTTTTTCGATATAGCCCCTTGATCGGTTTCGCTGATAGTAGGCTCTTCCGTAATTATAATACCTGCTTCTTCAAGGTTTTTTTCTGTTTCTTCTGGGCGTGAGCGAAGAACTACACAACCTCTACAACAGCCTCCTCCGATCTCCAGTAAGCCACCCCCTTCAACATCCGGTCTTATCCGGCACGCTTCATTAATAATCCAACATTTCATATTTATCCCTCCTCCCGATTCTAAGAATATTCAATGTATATATATTCACCTATTAAAAAACAAGGATTCCTCCTTGCTCTAAATCTATCATAATCTGACAGATAGTCAATTACAGAAGCTTTTGATTTTTTCCTTCGTTATCCAGGGCTTCATTGAGTAATCGGTCAGCTTCTTTGTTTTCCTGCCTGGGAATATGGCTAAAATTAACCCTCTTGAAATCAAGAATCAAATTAATGATTTTAATAAAAAGTGGCTGAAGATCTTTTTCCTTAATTTTGTATTGACGATTTAGTTGTTTTACTACCAACTCACTGTCCATTAGTACCTCTAATTCCATTTCTTTGGTTTCTTTTTTACCAAAAAGAAGTTTGGCTTTTTTCAAGGCAAAAATGACCGCCTCGTATTCAGCCTGATTATTAGTCGCTTCCCCGATTACTTCTCCATACTTTTTGATTGTCTGGCCGTCTTTTGAAATGACGACTCCGACGGCGGCCGGCCCGGGGTTTCCCCTTGACCCGCCATCAGCATAGATTTGTATCATAATTAATCTGTTAATTTTAAATCAATAATTTTTAACTCTAAATCACGGTTACCATTCCACTCATTCAGGATAAACTCAAAAACAATATTAATCAAATCTCCTTTTTTTAATCCGCCCTCTTTTTCTCCCATGCCAAAGGCAATCGCTTTAAAATTTCTGGCTTTATCCTGATTAAAACAGATTAAATCAAGTTTCAAATGCCCCCCATTATTACCAACCACCCTTAAATCCTTGATTTCCAGTCCTTTAATTAAAAATCTTGGTTCCGAATTACCCCGGCCAAATGGAGCAAATTTCTGAATTTGGTCGTAATTCGACCAACTAATATCATTTAGATTTAATTGAGCATCAATTTCTAGAGTCGGAATCAAATCTTCTTCTTTCAATTTCTTCTCTGCTTCTTTAATAAAGATATTTTTAACTTTTTTCAGGTTTTCTTTTTTGACTCTGAAACCAGCCCCACCTTTATGTCCGCCGTAATCATCTAAAAGCTTGGCTGCTTTTTTAATTGGCCCCATTAAATCAAACTCTGGAATACTTCGGCAGGAAGCATGGATTAAATCTCCTTTTTCATGGTAAATCACTGCTGGTCGGCAATATTTTTCCCGAACCTTGTTTGCTACCAATCCAACCAGGCCAACCGGCCAATCAGGGCTACCTTCAAAAACTACTTTTTCCTTTAGAGGAGGGTTAAGGCGATTGTCTAATTCCTGAACAATTTTAAGGGTCACATTCTGCCTCTCGGTATTTTTCTGGTTCAGAATCAAAGCCAATTTCCTAGCCTTGTTTTCATTTTTTTCAATGAGTAAATTAAAAGCGACATTGGCATGGTCCATCCGACCGGCAGCATTTAATCGCGGACCGAGAACAAAGCCAAGGGTAGTGGTGTTAAGATTAGTTATCGGCGCCTCTCCTTTTGTTGAATGTTGGATTACCCGGGGCTCTACCCGGGCAATCTCCATTAACTTTCTTAATCCCGGTCTTTTGGTCTGGGCTAAAACTCCCAAACCGTATCTAACCATAGTTCTGTTTTCTCCGATAATCGGCATCATGTCAACAACCGTTGCAATTGCAACCAAATCAAGGAGCCATTTTTTGAACGGTTCTTTTTTGCCGTTTTTCAGGTCTAAAAGCGCCCAAGAAAGTTTGTAAGCCACGCCGGCGCCGGAGAGTTTCTTAAAGGGATACTTTTCCTCTTTCTGAAGAGGATTAACCAGAGCTAGGGCTTTAGGTAATTTATCATGAACTTCATGATGGTCGGTGATAATAATATCCAGACCCAAAGAGTTAGCTAATTTAACCTCGTCGAAATCAGTACCGCCGCAATCAACAGTGACAATTAATTTTACCCCTTTCCGGGCCAATTCCCTGACTGAATTTTCATTCAAGCCATGGTTTTCTTTTTCCCGGTCCGGGATATATGTATCAAGATTTTTACAACCAAGTTTTTTTAAAGTCGAATACAAAACTACTGAAGCGCAAACCCCGTCAGTATCAAAATCTCCGTAAACAGTGATTTTTTCTTTCTTTTCAATTGCTTCCAAAATCCTTTTGACCGCTTTTTCCATTCCTTTGAGCAGATAGGGATCGTGGAAATCCTGATGAAAATCAGGGTGAAAAAACTCGTCAATTGATTCCTGGGTTTTTAATCCCCGGTTATGGAGAAGTTGAAGAATTAAAGAAGAGTATTCTGGAAATTGTTTCAAAAAAGCGCTAGGCGCTTTTGGTTTAACTTGCCACTTCATAATTTTTATCTAAGGATTTCTATTCCGGGTAATTTCTTGCCACTCAAAAATTCAAGCATTGCTCCCCCTCCGGTAGAAACATGGTTAATCTTATCCAAGAGACCAAGGTTTTCTAAAAGAACAATGGTATCACCTCCGCCAACCAAAGAAAAGCCTTCTGATTCAACTATTGCCCTGGTTATTTCCTCGCTACCTGATTGAAACTGTTTTTTTTCAAAAAGCCCCATTGGGCCGTTAAAGATAATTGTCTTGGCTGAAGAGATGATTTCCTTAAATTCCTTGATTGTTTTTTCTCCAATATCTAAAATCATTTGCTCTGATTCAACCCAATCAACTGGCAAATGAATTTTAGGATTACTCATGATTTCCTTGGCCTCTCCCAGCATTCCATCTTCAACAACTGATTTTTTAACATCAATGCCTTTGGCTTTTAAAACCGTGTTAGCCAGAGCGCCGCCTAAAAGAATATGGTCAGCCTTATTCAAAAAACTCTTAATCACTTTAATCTTGGTTGAAATCTTGGCTCCGCCAATAACAACAACTAAAGGATGCTCTGATTGCTCTAAAACTTTGGAAAGGGCCTTTATTTCCTTTTCTAAAAGTAAACCTGCGCAGTTGGGTAAAAGATTAGGCAGGCCGACTATTGAAGCATGGGAACGGTGAGAAACCCCAAAAGCATTATTAACATAAATTTCTCCTAATCCGGATAATTCTTTGGCAAATTGAGTGCTGTTTTCTTCTTCACCGGGATTAAAACGGAGGTTTTCCAGAAGAATAATCTCATCTTTCATTTCTTTGACTTCATACCCATCCACTTTCTTAACCGGCTGGTTAAACAATTCTTCAAGGCGTTTAGCGATTGGATCTGTTTTTAATTCTTTGACAAATTTGCCATTAGGCCGACCTAAATGAGTCATTAAAATTATCCTTGCCTTTTTATCGAGTAAATATTTAATTGTCGGCAAACTGGCTTTAAGGCGCCAATCTTCTTTTCCATCAACTTCTCCGTCATCGCCAAGAGAGACATTAAAATCAGCCCTCAAGAGGACCTTTTTGTTTTCAAAATCAAAACCTGAAAGAGATTTCATCCCGGTAGTGAAACTTTGATTTTAATAAAGTTATTCAATCAAAGTTTTATTTAATAATATACAAACCAATATTTATTCTTATTTGCCCGGTATTTTTACCCCCGCAGTATTGCGGGGTGTATCAAAGTTCTACTACCGGGTCATGAGATACTTCCAATAATTTTAATAAACTCGCTCGCATTAAGAGATGCTCCGCCGACTAAAAGGCCTTCCATGCCGGCGCTTTTAATGTATTCAACCGCATTTTTGCTATCAACGCTGCCGCCGTAAATTACCCTGACTTTTTCAGCTGCAGCCCGGTCATAGAGTTTAGTTAAAATCTTGCGAATGAACAACCTGGCTTTCATGGCATCATCCGGCGAACAGGGATTGTCTGTCCCAATTGCCCAAACCGGTTCATAGGCAATAACAATATCCCTTAATCTTTCAGCCGGAAGATCAATTAAATCTTTTTCAAGTTGCTCGCCAACAATCAAACTCATTTCATTAACCGGCCTTCCTTCATGATTAAAACTATCCCGGGCTTCTTCGCCCAGACAGAGAATTGGTTTTAATCTGGCATTCAGGGCTGCCTTTAATTTCTTGTTAACAATCTGATCAGTTTCGTTAAAATATTTTCTCCTTTCCGAATGGCCAATAACAACGTATTGGCAACCCAAATCTTTAAGTATTAAAGGAGAAACTTCGCCGGTATATGCCCCTTTGTTTTCCCAAAAGCAATCCTGTCCGCCTGAAATGAATTTTTCCCTAATTAGGTTTAAATAGGGAAAGGGCGGACAAATTACCGTTTCAATTTCTTTTTTTCTCTTAATTTCTCTAAACGAATCCAAAAGCCGTTCAACTTCTTTTTGAGAAGAAGGATTACACTTCCAATTTGCTATTATCAATGGTTTAGACATAAAATTCATTTTCTGCCGAAATTATTCAAATCTATGATTTGATTATAATTTCGAGCATCCTCGAAAATTTATCAAAGATAAATTCTTCGGGACAATTAGCAACAATTAATGTTTTTTTATCCATATTTTTTGTTCTGATGAAAGTGTCTCCAAATCCACCAAATAATACCAACAACAATTAAAATTGCGATTGGCCACTGGAATTTCCTGAAATACGTTTCTAAATGCTCCCAGTTTTCTCCCATAATTACTCCGGCATAAGTCAAGGCGAAAGACCAGGGCAGACAACCAAGAAAAGTGTAAAAAGAGAATTTCTTGAAATCCATTTTGGCAATACCAGCCGGAAGGGAAATGAATGTCCTGATAATCGGCAGAAGACGGGAAAAAAAGACAGTCCCCTGACCATATTTTCCAAACCAGCGATCAGCTATTTCCAAATCATGATGGGAAAGGAAAATGTATTTGCCATATTTCTCTATCAAAGGCCGACCGCCGACATAGCCAACCCAGTAAGCCAGCCAGGAACCGAAAAGATTTCCAACTGTCCCCCATAAAACAACTAGCCAGAAATCAAATCTTCCCTGATGAACCAGAAATCCGGAAAAAGGCATTATCACCTCCGAAGGAATCGGAATACAAGCACTTTCCAGACCCATTAAGAGAGTAACGCCGAAATAGCCGGTTGAAGAAATTGTCTCAATAACAAAAGAAGCAAGTAGTGCCAAAAGAGTTTCCATAAAATCCAAATGTCAAAATCCAAATGTCAATTCAAATCCTAAATCCAAATGACTAAATCAAATTAATTATTTTTGATATTTGACATTTAATCATTTGACATTGATTTGAAATTTGAGCTTTGAACTTTGAAATTATTCTTTTAAGAATGCTGCTGCTTTTTCAGGTTCAATCGTAGAAATCTCCATACCGGCTCCTAATTCAAAACCAGCCATAATTGATGTCTTGGGCAGGATATTCAAATGCCAGTGATAATTGTCATGTCCCTGGCCATCCCCCGGCGCAGTGTGGAAATAGAAATTGTAGGCCGGGTCTTTTAATTTAGTATGGATTCTATTAAGAGCTACTCGAAAAGCATCAGCAAAAAGTTCTTTTTCCTTTTCTGTCATTTTTTCAAAATAGGGTTGGTGTTTTTTTGGATAAACCCTGACTTCAAATGAAACCTGCGGAGCAAAGGGAGAAAGAACAACAAATTCATCATTCTGGTAAATTATTCTTCTCTCATCCTTAATATCCCATTCAATCATAGTGCAGTAAACACATTTTTTATGCTTTTGGTAATAATTATCAGCGCCGTCTAAACTACTGCGCAAATCCGGGTCAAGAACCGGAATGGCGATTAATTGGGAATGAGGATGAGCAATTGAAGCCCCGGCTTCTTTGCCATGATTATGAAAAATTGAAACGTATTTAATAAATTCCTTATCAATTAAATCTAAATACCTTTTTTGATACAAATCAATGACTAATTTAATTTCCTGATTTGTCATTTGAGCCATTTGTCTTTTGTGGTCAGCGGTAATAATGACTTCGTGAAAACCAATTCCATCCATTCTTCTATTCGGTCCTTCTTCATTTTCATTCAAAGAATCTCCTTTTGAAAGAGCCGGAAAATCATTTGGAATGGATAAAACAAACCAGGAGCCATCTGGTTTGTTTAGCGTCAGAACTGATTTATCCAGAATCTTTGGCTGGCAAAAAGGACACTTCTCAGGAGAAAGATCATCCTTTATTCTTTCCTCCTCGGCAAAGGTTTCCGGCCGTCTCGCTCGGCCAGTGGCAATAACGACCCAGTCATTGGAGACCAGATCAAGCCGTAATTCTGATGGAATTTTATCCTTAATCATATTTTCCCCTAATTAAATTCCATTTAATCTTAAACAATTCTCTGAAAGTATTCAAATACCCTTTTAAATTAACTGTGCTGTCAGGAGAATTTATCCAATTAACCGGAATTATTCCAATCTTGTATCCTAACTTCTTGGCTAAAGCCAAGGCCTCAATATCAAAACCCCAGCGGTCAATTTTAAGCCGGGAAAAAATATCCTCGGTTGCCTTCTGGCTAAAGGCCTTGAATCCGCACTGGGTATCCCAGATTCCCGGTACTGCCACTAATTGAATTAAAAGATTCCCCAAATTGCCTAATTGCCTTTTAAGAAATGACTGGGGAACGGTTTGTTTCGCTCCTTGAGCATCCTTCTTATCCCGGGAGCCAATAACAACCTGGTGACCCTGTTCAAAAAGGGGCATCATTTTCTCAAAATGCTCTATGGTTGTGGCATTATCAGCGTCCATGAAAAGACGAATTTCTCCCTTGGCTTCAAGCATCCCCTGCTTAACAACCCAACCTTTGCCGTGATTCTTCTCATTATCAATCAATCTTAAGTTCTTAATTAATTCAGAGAATTTGCTTACTACCTCAGCGGTATTATCCGGCGAACCATCATTAACAACAACAATCTCATAACTATACTTCTGCTCACTTAAATACTGGTCAATGTCTAATAGGGTCTTGGTAATTCTTTTTTCCTCCCGATAAGCCGGGATAACAACGGATAAATATATTTTTTCCATATCTTGTATTATACAACAATCTTAGATAACATACAAAGGATGAAGTACCATATTATCACCTATGGTTGTCAGATGAATAAGAGTGATTCTGAAAGATTGGCAACCAAACTGGAAAAACAAAAATACCAACCGGGTAATATTAAATCGGCGGATTTGGTTTTGATCAATGTTTGTTCTGTTCGTCAATCTGCCATTAACCGGGTTTATTCAAAAGTTGAACAGCTAAATAGCCAGAAGCCAAAGCCAAGAATAGTTTTAACCGGTTGTATTCTGGAAAAAGACAGAAAAATCCTTAAAAACCAGGTTAATCAAATCTGGCCAATTGCTGATTTCGAAGAAAAAGCCACCCCGAAAGATAACAAGTTATCAACGGGGCAAGAATGTTTTTCAGAAAAAGAAGCCTTTGTTCCGATTATGACCGGTTGTGATAATTTCTGCTCCTACTGCGCTGTTCCCTACACTCGGGGCCGAGAAAAATCAAGGCCCGCCAAAGAGATTATAGAAGAAATAAAAAATCGGAGGTCGAACCTCCGACAATGTGGTAAGATTATGTTTTTGGGCCAAAACGTCAATTCCTACAAATCTGGCAGAACAGACTTTCCGAGACTACTTAAAAAGATTACAGAAATTCCGGGAAAATTTGAAATAAACTTTATGACTTCGCATCCAAAAGATTTTTCAGATGAATTAATCAATCTAATTTCAAAGAGTAAAAAAATCTCAAGACAAATTCATTTGCCAATTCAATCGGGCGATAATACTATTCTTAAAAAAATGAACCGGGGCTATACTGTCGGCCATTACAGGAAATTAATTAAAAAAATCAGGAAAAGAATCCCCGATGTTAAAATCTCAACTGATTTGATTGTCGGTTTTCCAACTGAAACAGAAAAACAGTTTCAAAATACGGTTAAACTGGTCAAAGAAATGGATTTTTGCCAAATTTATGTTTCTGCCTATTCTCCCCGTCCCGGCACCGCCGCCGCAAAACTCAAAGACAACATTTCTTCGAATACAAAGAAAGAGAGAAAAACAATTCTTTTAAAAATGTTTTGATAAAAAAAAGGAAGGGTACTCTTGTCTCCGTTTTTACGAAAAAGAGTGCCCTTCGCTTACCAAAGAGTTGCTTACCCTGAGTTGGTATGTCTGCCGGTAGTATCCGTCGGCGTGGTCGTTGTTGCCGGAGTTTTTACGACCGGGGTTGCTTTAGCGTCTTTGCTTTTGGTTCCCTTGGTGTTCCTGGTGATGTCGGTCATGGTTTTGCCCTCCTTATCTAAGGGTTGTTTTCTGGCGAAAATTCGCCAAACTTAAGAGAACTGTTAAACACTCCTTGGGTTCCAGATTATCATCCCAGAAAAAATATGTCAACGAAACTTATCCACAATCCCGAATCATCCGCCTTGAGCGGAATTAACGGGACAAGTAAATTAATTGTTATTCTCGGACCGACTGCCTCGGGCAAGTCATCTTTGGCTGTCAAATTAGCCAAAGAATTTAACGGTGAAATCATTTCCGCCGATTCAAGACAGATTTATAAGGAAATGAACATTGGCACAGCTAAAATTACAAAAAAAGAAATGGACGGTATTCCCCATTATTTAATAGATATTGTTAAGCCCAATCAGGATTTTACCCTGGCTCAATACAAGAAAAAAACAATCAGGATTATTAAAGATATTCAAAGAAGAAGAAAACTTCCCTTTTTGGTCGGCGGCACTGGATTATACATCCAGTCAATTGTTGATAATCTGGAAATTCCTCAGGTCAAACCCAATAGAAAACTGAGGGAAAAACTGGAAAAGAAAAATACAAGTGATTTATTCAAACAATTAAAAAAACTGGACCCGGATATTATTAAAATAGTTGATGGGAGTAATAAGAGGAGGATTATTCGAGCTCTTGAGGTTTGTCTTTTGACTAAAAAGCCATTTTCAAAACAAAGAAAAAAAGGCCAATCTTTGTTTGATATTTTACAGATTGGTCTCGAAGTTGAAAAAGATGAATTAGAAAAGAGAATAGAGAAAAGAGCAGAACAAATGATAAGGGAAGGCCTGGTTGAAGAAGTCAAGAAACTTCTTAAAAATTACAACCCTGACCTTCCTTGTTTCAGTGGCATTGGCTATCAAGAGATAATTCTCTATTTTAAAGGAGAATTATCTCTTGAAAAAGCTAAAGAACTAATTTCTCTTCATACCCGCCAATACGCCCGCCGGCAAATGACCTGGTTCCGACGCGACAAGCGCATCCATTGGGTAAGAAGACATTCGGAAGCTAAAGGATTAATAAAGGGGTTTCTGAATAATTTTTAGGAGAGGGAAAATCTTTGCCGCTTGCCAAAAACCGCCTAGGTAAAATGAAACCAAGAAGGCAATCCACGCAGGATTGGGACCAATCACTGGTTTTGTAGCAATTTACTCCACCCTTACCGCAACAACAACATATCCTACTGCTCGAAAGAAGATACTTCTCAAGATTTGGCAAAAAACATCTCAGGCTTTCAAAGTCAAAAATCTTACAACTCTGACTAAGAGAGGCACAATCCTCAGATAAGGGGCATTTTATGGTATCAAACGACTCCAGGCCGAGACAACTAGCACACCAGAAAACTTCTTTAATCTGACAACACGCTCTTAATTTGAGACAACTTGAACAATAAAACGTAGTCATAAGAAAAATAGATAGACAGTCTTCCAAGTTTTCAAGGGTACAACCTTTTCTTCTTCGCGTTGGGCAAAACTCTATCACGGGACACAGGCTATCTGATTTAAGCATGGCTTTTTCCTCTTATATATTTTGTTAAAAAACAGGTTAAACCCCGCCGAGCGAGGTTCACCCCGCCTGGCGGGGTAAAAAAAATAGCCCCTCAGGGCTTTTTACTTTTTAAAAGAAATATTCATTGTTCCTATTCTACCCCCTTCAAAAGTTCTGTCAAGATATCCCGGGCAATTTCCGGATTAGCCTGGCCCTTGCTTTTAGCCATAACCTTACCAACCAAAAACTGAAGAGCGTTTTCTTTCCCTTTTCTAAAATCCTCAACTGATTTTTTATTCTCTTTAATAACCTCCTTGGCTATCTTCCCTATTTCTCCTTCATTACTGACCTGTTTTAATCCCTTTGATTCAACAATGTGGGATGGATCAGCTCCAGTCTGACACATTTCTTTCAGGGTTGTCTGGGCAGCAGAACTGGAAATTTCTTTTCTTTCAATCATGGAAATGAATTCAGCAAAATTTTCCGGACTAATATGACAATTTTCAATTCTGGTTTTGCTTTCTGAAAGAAGTTTCTGAAGTTCAGTCAAAAGATAATTGGCTGTTAATTTTATTAATCTGTCCTTATCCTCAATTCCCTTTATCTTCAACCAGGTTTCTAATTCAGAAACAACCTGTTCGAAATAGTCGGCCAGTTTTTTGTTTGAAATTAAAACCTGAATATCTTTTTCCGGCAGTTTGTATTGTTCTAAAAACCTATTTCTTTTCTGATCAGGCATTTCTGGAATTCCTTTTGAAATTTGATTATTCATTTTAGCCAAATCAGTCAAAGGCGGTAAATCTGGTTCGGGGAAATACCGGTAATCCTGGGATTCTTCCTTTATTCTCTGAGAAAATGTTTTTTGCTTGTTTTCATCCCAGCCGCGGGTTTCCTGAATAATCTTATCATTGGAATCCAAGCAATCTGCCTGTCTTTTAATTTCGTAATCAATTGCTTTTTTAACTGAACGGAAAGAATTAAGATTTTTAATTTCTACTTTTGTTCCCAATTCTTTTTTTTCTGATTTAAGAGAAATATTGACTTCGCATCGCATCTGTCCTTTTTCCATATTAGCTTCGGAAACATCGAGATAACGAAGAATTAACTGCAGTTCTTCGCAGAATTGCTTAGCTTCATCCCCTGATTTAATATCCGGCTCAGTGACTAATTCCATTAAAGGCACTCCGGCTCGGTTAAAATCAACTAATGAGTATTGGGCTTTTGATGGATGAATTAATTTACCGGTATCTTCTTCTAAATGAACCCGGGTAATTCTAATGGTTCGACTCCGCTCACCATAAATTTTCTTGCCATTTATTTCTAAAAATCCTTTGTTAGACAGGGGTAAATCATACTGGGAAATCTGATAACCCTTGGGCAGGTCGGGGTAGAAATAGTTTTTGCGGTCAAATTTGGCTGAATCAGGAATTGAACAATTCAAAGCCAGAGCAGTTTTAATTACTGATTCAACCGCTTTCTTGTTAATGACAGGTAAACTTCCCGGCTGGGCCGTACAAATCGGGCAAATATGTGTATTGGCTTGATTAACATCCGGGTCATTGAGACAATCGCAGAACATTTTGCTTTCCGTCTTCAGTTCTGCGTGGATTTCCAGGCCAATAACTGGTTGGTATTTAGGCATATCTAATATTTTAATCTTATCTGATTTCTTTTAAAAAAGAAAGCCCCGCGGGCGCTAAGCCCGCAGGGGTGTTAAATGTGATTCATTTGCTTAAGAATCGATTCAACTTCTGAAAAAACCTTCTCGGGTGACGATTCTCCGTTAATTCGAAAAAATTCACGGAATCTTTTCCAGAGCAGGTAATAATTTTTTCTAACCTTTTCTAGCTTTTCCAGTCTCTCAAAATGTTCGAATTTTCCTCCTCTTTGACCTATCCTTTCAATACAAACTTCTGCCGGAACATCCAAAAAAAAGGTTATATCCGGGTAAAGAAAGTCTTGATTTAGAGATATGAGTTTTTCCATATCAAGATCTATTCCGCCAAAAGCAATGGTTGAGAAAAAATATCGGTCGGAGATAACAATTTTTCCGTCTTTAAGAGATGGTATCACCAGATTTTCCAAATGCTTTTTTCTGTCTTGAACAAAAAGAATCTGAAGATCTTCGGAGCCGACAGAAATTTCCTTCTTTAGAATTCTTCTGATTTTCCTGCCAGCCTCGCTTTCAATAGTTGGTTCTTTAGTTAAAATAACTGTAAAGCCTTTTTCCTCGAGAAAAGATTTTAAAAGTTCAGCCTGAGTGCTTTGTCCTGATCCGTCCAACCCCTCAAGAACAAAGAACTTTCCTGTGTACAAATTTCTATTCATATTTCCCTCCTTGTGGGTTATATGTTTCGCTCATTATACATTTTTAAACCAAAAAGAAAAGCCTTGATTGATTTTTACCAAGGCTTCCCTCCGTTTTTTTGTATCCCTCCCTTATACCAAAGGGTTGTCCCCTTTGTAGGCAGCGCTTTTGCCATCTTGGCTTACTTCGAAGTCATCGAAACATTCTGGAATTCGTTTCTGGGCTTCTCGAAGCAATTTTACTGCCACAAATCTAATTTCCGGATGAGCTGCCTTGCTTGTTCTCAGGAAGAACCAATGTCGCCATTCATTCAGATTGTATGTCTGAACAATCTGTGCCTTAATGCCAATCGGCAACCATTGTCTAGCTTCCTCCGGCCGTAAACCGTTTTTCCTTAGGGCCCGATACCATCCTTCCATAAGACTGGTAAATTGCTGAGGAGTAAAAGAATAACTGTTGCCGTCTACCGAGAAATTCACTGTTTGTCCAAAGTCAAACTTATCGTTATACGGCAAAGCAAATTTTATCTGAAACTCATCAAGGTTTACCTCTCCTTTGGAATAATCAACATAACGAGTGCTTTCCTGGGCATAAGAAGTGATTTTTTTATCCCCGCTTCTGCTCCGGACCGTTTCGTGGGTCATTCCCCGGGAAACATCATTAAACTCGACTGTCATTGCCCGGTGGACTAAATTCTCTTCTTTGTCTCTGAGATCTTCGGTTATAAAAGCGACCAATCCGAGGCTTTTCCCGGCAAATTCTTCTATTGGAAACAAAAGCGAACTCTCCTCGATCAACGGACGACAAACCGCTCCGGTAAAAACATTTTTGGTTTTTAGCCACGCCTCGTTAAACATTCGGACATTTCCAGAAATCAGAAGGGTTTTCTTCCTCTCGGTAATACAGAAAAGGTTATTGGCTTTGTAAAGATTGTAACCAGCTTTTCCTTTGCTCATACCGGGAGCAATTGATAACTCCACCGTTCGCCAACTGTGTTCTATCATAGCAAGATGACGATTCCTCTGAAGCATCTGGACAAATTGTTCCGGCGTTTTTTCGGTACTTTCCCTCGTCTGATAACAAGTTGTTCCAGCTGTTTTTATCAGCTGAACTAATTCATTGCCAGACAGTTTTCCTACATTATCCGATAATATCTGGAAATCTCCTTTTTTAAATAGCATTTTTGCCATCTTGTCACCTCCTTTACTTCCATTCTATTTTTTTATTCTCGTCGTTCCAGAGACCAAGCTTTACTTTAGCCCCCCGGAACATCTCTTCTGTCAATTCGTCCGCATAAAATGATTCGAATATGACTTGAGTTATACCGGCATTAATAACCATCTTGGCGCAAATACTACAAGGAAAAGTCGTGCAGTACAAAACGCTGCCTTTAATAGAAATACCATGAAATGCTGCTTGGATAATAGCATTCTGCTCGGCATGAACCCCGCGGCACAATTCATGTCTCTGGCCACTGGCAACATTCATTGTTTCTCTCAAACAACCGGTTTCTCGGCAATGAGCGAGATTGCTCGGAGCGCCATTGTAGCCAGTCGTTAAAATGCGTTTATCCTTGACCAATACAGCGCCGACCGCCCTTCTCAAACAAGTAGTCCTTTTTGCTACTATGTCAGTAATTTTCATAAAATATTCTTCCCAACCAGGCCTGACCACAATATCACCCCCTTTTTTATAAACTCAAAAGGACAGATGTCTCTGCCCTCCTCATCTCTGAATATATTTTGTTAAAGTCCTATCCTATTTAACCTCAATGCCCATACTTCGAGCAGTCCCTTCAACAATCTTTTCGGCCTGCTCTAAATCATAGGCATTAAGGTCAACCATTTTCTTCTCGGCAATTTCTTTAATTTGTTCTTTGGTTACTTTTCCAACTTTAGTTTTAAGCGGATCACCGGATCCTTTTTGTAATCCAGCCGCTTTTTTTAACAAATCAGAAGCTGGCGGAGTCTTGCATTTAAAATCAAAAGTCCGGTCTTCGTAAACCGTAATTTCAACAGGAATAATATCGCCCTGTTTGTCTTTGGTCGCTTCATTAAAACGGGTGCAAAACTCCTGGATATTCAATCCGTGCTGGCCCAAGGCCGGTCCAATTGGCGGAGCCGGATTAGCCTGTCCAGCCTGAATCTGGAGTTTAATAATTGTTTTAACTGGTTTTGCCATAAATATAGTGTCATTCTGAAAGAGCAAAGCGACTGAAGAATCTTTATATCAGATTCTTCGCTTCGCTCAGAATGACTTACAACTTCTTAACCTGTAGAAAATCCAGTTCAACTGGGGTTTCTCTTCCAAACATTGAAACCAGGACTTTAACTTTTCCTCTTTTCTCGTCAATTTCAGAGATTTTACCGTCAAAATCCTTAAAAGGTCCGTCAACAATCTTAACATTGTCACCAACAATAACATCAATCTTGAATTTAGGCTCTTCAACACCCATCCTTTTCTGAAGAGATTTAATTTCATCCAGAGAAATTGGAGTTGGAACAGTTCCGGCGCCGATAAAACCGGTTACCCTCGGAGTATTTCGGACAACATACCAGGAATCATCTGTCACAACCATTTCAACCAAAACATAGCCCGGATAGACCTTTTCTTCAATTATCTGGCGCTTACCGTTCTTAATTTTAATCTTCTTCTCGGTCGGGACTAAAACATTAAAAATCTTATCCTCCATATTCATTGATTCAATCCGTTGCTTTAGATTTCTAGCAACGGCTTCTTCGTATCCGGAATAGGTATGGAGAACATACCAGTTTTTTCCTTGTTCGACTTGCTTAGGCATGACTATTTTATCAAAATTTTAATTTTGTTATAAAATTGTCATCCCGCAGGATTGCGGGATAACAACCTAGATTATAAACCTATTAAGCAAAAATGAAAATAGAAAATCAAGACCGCCCAGAAAAGCAGCGACGGCCATGCTCAAGCCAATAACAATTAAGGTGTGTTTAATTGTTTCCTGGCGGGTTGGCCAAGTCACCCGCTTTAATTCTAAGCGGACTTCCTTTAAAAATCCTATTCCTTTTTGTGGTAATTGACTGATATTCATCTATTTAAAAACCCCTTCAGGGGCGTTTCCCTTATCTTATTTCTTTTAATCCAAAATGTCAATAAACGTAATCAAAAAGCGAAATGAGAACTTTTCTTAAAATAGGGAGGGGGCGTGGCCGTCCCGCCTGCAATGCGGGCGGGATGGAGGGGGAAATTTTAAGAAAAGTTACTTATGAGCTTTGCCTGTTCGAGTTAAATATCCAAATTCTTAACTTTTTTGGCATGAGTCTGGATAAATTTCTTTCTCGGAGCAACTTCATCCCCCATTAGGATATCAAAGATCTTATCGGCTTCTTTAGCGTCTTCAACCGTGACCTGTCTCATGGTCCGATTGGCCGGATTCATGGTTGTTTCCCATAATTCCAAAGCATTCATTTCCCCTAATCCCTTGTATCTTTGAATATCAATTCCTTCCTTGCCCAAAGAGCCAATAATTTCTTTTTTATCTGATTCAACATAGCCGTATTCAATTTGTTTTCCTTTCTTCATTTTGTAAAGAGGCGGCTGGGCAATGTAGAGATAGCCACTTTCAATTATCTGGGGGAAATAGCGGAAGAAAAGAGTTAAAAGCAGGGTTCTAATATGGGAACCGTCAACATCAGCATCAGTCATAATGATAATCCGGTGATATCTTAATTTATCAATATCAAATTCTTCGGCAATAGCAGCGCCTAAAGCAATAACTAAAGTTTTAATCTCATTTGAAGCCAGGGCTCTGTCTAACCGGGCTTTTTCAACGTTCAATATTTTCCCCCTTAAAGGAAGAATGGCCTGGAAATATCGATCCCTCCCCTGTTTGCTCGAACCGCCGGCTGAATCTCCTTCGACCAAATAGAGTTCTGATTCTTCTGGTTTTCGGCTGGTGCAGTCAGCTAGTTTGCCCGGCAGAGCAAATCCGCCCAAGGCGCCTTTTCTAATGACCGTTTCTCTGGCAGCCTTGGCAGCCTGACGGGCTTTGGCAGCCAAAATGCCTTTTTCGATGACTGCCCGGGCATCAGTTGGGTTTTTTTCCAGGTATTCTTCCAGTCCGCCGGAAACAACCGCTTCAACCGCCGTCCTAGCCTCTGGATTTCCCAGACGAGCTTTAGTCTGTCCTTCAAATTGAGGTTCTTTTAATTTAATACTAACAACAGCAGTCAGGCCCTCTCTGACATCATCCCCGCTCAACTTGCTATTATCCTTACCATTTGCTCCTTTTAGAAGACTGTTCTTTTTGGCGTAGTCATTTAATGTTCTGGTCAAAGCGGTTCGAAAACCGGTAATATGCATTCCTCCCTCGCCAGTGTGGATGCTATTGGCAAATCCTTCTTCATATCCCTGAATATCATTAGTGTATTGAAAAGCAGCTTCAACCAGCATGTCCTGATGTTCTTTTGAGATGTAAAAGATGTTATCATGCTTGATTTCTTCGTCTCTGTTCAAATATTTGACATAGGAAACAATGCCGCCTTCGAAATAGAAGGAATAGGTTTTTGGTTTTTTCTCATTCCTTTCATCTTTAACTTCAATTCTGACTCCCTGGGTTAAATATGCCTGCTGGCGCAAATGTTTTAAAATCTTTTTCCATTTGAATTCAATTTTCTTGAAAACCTCGGGGTCGGGTTCAAAGGTAACGGTTGTTCCGGTTGCCTGGCATTTACCCTGTTTTTTAACAGCGCTTTTGGCTTTTCCTTTGGAATATTCCTGGACATATGTTCCGCCATCGCGACAAACTTCAACCTTAGCCCATTTAGATAAAGCGTTAACAACCGAAACGCCAACTCCATGGAGCCCACCGGCAATCTTGTAGGACTGGCCGCCGAATTTACCCCCGGCATGAAGGGTGGTCATGACTGTTTCCATGGCTGACTTTTTTGTCTGAGGATGCTTGTCAACTGGAATTCCTCTTCCATTATCAATGACTCTGACTTTGTTGTCAGGCAAAAGAGTAATTTCTATCTTATCAGCAAAACCGGCGCTGACTTCATCCAAGCTGTTATCAATAACTTCCCAGATTAAATGATGAAGACCATCTGTCCCGGTTGAGCCAATATACATACCGGGTCGGCGGCGAACCGGATCGAGTCCTTCAAGGACATAAATATCCTTGGCTTCGTATGAATTGTCGTTTTTAGCTTTTGGCATTTTGTTTTCTGACTTCCCATCCTTCTTGTTCCAGGGATTTAATAATCTTATCCTGTAATTTGTTGACTTCAATATCAGTCAAAGTCTTTTTATCAGACTGGAAGATAATATGAAAGGCTAGATTTTTTCTTCCATCAGGAATTTTTTCTCCTTCGTAAATATCGAACAAATCAATATCTTTAACTAACGGACCGCCTGAAGAATTAATTAAATTCAAAACCTGAACTACCTTTGTTCCTGGATCAACTAAAACCGCGATATCCCTGACAATAGCCGGATATTTTGAGGGCGGCAGATAGGCTCTTTCTTCGGTTGCTAATTGAACCAGTTTAGAAAAATCAAGCTCGAAGGCGTTATCGCCAACCCAGCCAATTAAATCATTTCCAACCTTGATTTCAGCTTTTTTCAAATCATCCTTATCTTCAAACTCATCATCATACCAGATATCGCTAATCCGTAATCTATTTAAAAGAGTATCAATAATTCCTTTTAATCGGTAAAAGTCATCTGGGAAAAGAACCGCGGCGATTTTTTTCATTTCCTTGATTTTCTTGCCATCTTTTTCAAAAACCCGGCCAATTTCGAAAAGACGAACCTGGTCAAAAAATCTCTTATTCCTGGAAATATTCTTTAAAAGATTGGGAATTAAAGACGGCCTTAAATATTTCTGTTCCTGGCTGAGTGGATTAAGCAATTTAACTGAACCATTATCGGGAATAAATGAATAATTGTAGGCCTCGGAAAAGCCCAAATGAGTTAAAATCTCTCTAACTTTGTTCTGGCAAACCAAATCTTCATTTCTTTCAGAAGGAATCAAAGTTGCTTCCGGCAGTTTTGAAGGAATTTTTTCAAATCCATATATCCGGCCAATTTCTTCAATCAAATCTTCTTCGATATTAACATCCAATCGCCAGAATGGAGTGACAACTTGAAACATAGAACCTGAAACATGTAACACAAATCTTAATCTTTCTAGAATAACTTTTATTTCTCTGTCCGATATATTTACTCCGAGTAATTTCCTGACTTTCTCTGGATTCAATTTGATTGTTTTGGTTTTTTGTTTAATTGGATAAAGATCAACTCTGCCTTTGGCTACTTTGCCATTGGCATGCTCCTGGATTAAAGCACTGGCCATATCAATTCCAACTTCTGTTAATCCGGGACTAATCTCGTTTTCAAAACGCCAGGAAGCATCAGTTCGGAGTTTTAACTGCTGGGAAGCTTTTCTGGTTAATTGCGGAGAGAAATTAGCTGCTTCCAAAATGACTCTTTTGGTTTTTTTGTCAATTTCAGGACCCTCTCCCCCCTTTATTCCGGCAATGCCAATTGGATTTTCCCTGTCGGCAATGACTAAAATATTTGGATCAAGAGAATATTTCTCTTTATCCAAACTAACAATCTTTTCTCCTTTTTTAGCTCGGCGGACGATAATGGTCTGGCCTTTTAGTTTATCAGCGTCAAAAGCATGAAGGGGTTGGCCGGTTTCAAGCATGGCGTAATTGGTAATATCAACAATATTGTTAATTGGTCTTAATCCGCAGGTTCTTAATCTTTTTTGAATCCAATCCGGCGAAGG
Organism: uncultured Candidatus Saccharibacteria bacterium; assembly: GCA_964594965.1. Lineage (GTDB taxonomy): Bacteria > Patescibacteriota > Minisyncoccia > Portnoybacterales > UBA2143 > CAZQMX01. The sequence continues at coordinate 44,460 of CAZQMX010000004.1, forward strand.
ACCGACTTTAACATCTAGAATTGCCCGAGCGGTATATCGGAGACAATCATTCTTATCCCTGACATCAACCTTAACAATATCATTGGCTGATTCTTCTGTTTGATTAATTTTCTTGGAATAATCTTCTGGATTAAAAGGAATTTTAAGCAAGGCTGATATTTCCCCGGCAATACCCCAATGACTTAAACAATCATGAGCCCGATTGGGCAAAACATCAATATCTAAAATATGGTCTTTGCCCATTGTTCCGGCCACCTCGGTTTCAAAAGAATGCATGGTTAAAAGGTCAGCCAGTTCTTCTGGATTAGGTAATTTCTTTTTGTAAAATGATTGAAGCCAGTTATAGGAGACTTTCATTATTGTCGTCATTCTGAACGCAGTGAAGAATCTGTTTATATAGATCCTTCGCTTCGCTCAGGATGACAATCTAAAACTGTTTTAAAAACCTTAAATCATTTGAATAAAACAACCTGATGTCATTAACTTTGTATTTAATCATGGCTAATCTTTCCAAACCGGCGCCAAAAGCAAATCCCTGCCATTTTTTAGAATAGCCGACATTTTTAAAAACATTAGGATGAACCATGCCGGCTCCCATTAATTCAAGCCATTTGCCTCCTTTGGGCTTAGCATCAACCTCAAAGCCCGGTTCAACAAATGGGAAATAGCTTGGCCTTAATCTGATTTCAGTCTCCTTTCCAAAAAACCTGGTTAAAAACCCTTCAATTACTCCCTTGAAATTAGCGGCTGAAATATTTTGACCAACCATTAATCCTTCAACCTGGTAAAACTGGGCTTCATGAGTAGAATCTGTCGCTTCATGGCGAAAACACCGGCCCGGGACAATCATTCTCAAAGGCGGATTATTCTTTTCCATATATCGTGCCTGCATTGGAGAAGTATGGGTCCTTAAAAGCAAATCAATGTCTTTGAGCCAGAAAGTATCCCACAAATCTCTGGCCGGATGGTCCTTGGGAATGTTTAAGGCATCAAAATTATAGTATTCAGTTTCAGCTTCCGGTCCATAGACAACGGAAAATCCCATTGACTGGAAAATATCTTCAACTTCTTTTTGAACCAGAGTAATTGGATGAAGATGGCCCTGGGGCGGTAATTTCCCCGGCGCTGTCACATCAATCCAACCCTTTTTACCCTTGCCAAAATCAACTTTTTTAACAGAAAAACTTTCTCTTTTTTCTTTAAAAACTTCTTCCAAATCTTTTTTAATCTGATTGGCTAATTGGCCTTTTTCTTTTCTTTCCTTTTCATTTAAATCCTTTAAAGAACGCAAAATCTTGGTCAATTCCCCTTTTCGACCAAGATATTGGGTATAGAGTTCATCGAGCGCCTTCAGGTCTTTAGCCTGCTCTATCTCATTTTGAACATCTTCTTTTAATTTAGTAAGCATATTGATTGAATTATGATTCTATTTTCTCATCAGCCACCATTCAGCCAGACCAACTAAACCAACCAGCAAAACCAGATGCCACCAGGAAAGTATTCTTTGGCTTTGTAAAATTAGGACTGAAATTAAAATGACGCTGAAAAGCAATCCCTGGCGAAAAGAAACTTCTAAATTACGAACGACCTGGCTTTTGGGTAAAGGGATTCTTCTTTTCTTCCTGGTAATTTGCCTGACTAAAAATCCGATTAAAGTGAATACTCCGGTAAGGCTGATAAAAAGACAGGAATAGAATAGGATGAAAATCAAAGTCCCTGAATTATTCGGGTTGAAGTAGATTAAAATAGCCGCCAAGCAGGCACTGGCTAGAAAAATGACCAGAATCAACCCTATTAGATAAGCCGATATATTCATACTCTTTATACATTTTACTATATTTCCCAGACCAAGACAAGCCCCTCACCTAATCAGGATTTCTAAAAAATCTAATTTTCTTCCAGAAAATTGTATCCTGATTAGGTGAGGGGCAAGTCCCCAAAAGGGCTTGAAATATCTTGAAATGTGGAGTATAATGCTTTTGCGGGGTGGAGAAGTAGTATCTCGTGAGGCCCATAACCTCAAGACCCGGGTGCAATTCCCGGTCCCGCAACAAGATATATGGCGGCGTAGCTCAGTCGGTTAGAGCACGAGATTCATAAGCTCGGGGTCGAAGGTTCGAGTCCTTCCGCCGCTACTAAAATTGAATATATTGGGGGCGTAGCTCAATTGGCAGAGCATCTGCCTGTCACGCAGAAGGTTACCGGTTCGAGCCCGGCCGTCCCCGCCAATGTACATATTTGTACAGATTTGTAGATATTTG
>CAZQMX010000005.1:0-36054 GCA_964594965.1 uncultured Candidatus Saccharibacteria bacterium
TGAGATGCTAAAATTAATTAATCACTAAACCGACAAATGTGTGTGCCTAATTCAGCCTTATTCTGAATGGTCTCTGTTCCTATTTTTTCTTTTTGGTTTTTCCCGACGCTTCGGTCGGGATCCCGACTTTACGTCGGGGCTTTTTATTTTCAGAAGCAGATTTTTCTGCTTTCTTTTCTTTTTTAGGTACTTTTTTCTTTGGTTTTTTCTCTTTGGCTTCTTCTTGTTTTTTTGTTTTTGTGCTTTTTTGTTTTTGTGCTTCTATGTCAATCTTCCAGCCGGTTAATTTAGCGGCTAATCTGACATTCTGTCCTTTAATGCCGATGGCTAAAGATAATTGGTCTTCCGGGACAATAACTCTGGCTTCATTCTTCTTTTTATCAATTTCAACATCTGTGACTTTAGCTGGGGAAAGGGAAGCGCTGATAAATTTAGCCGGATCATCAGACCATTCAATAATGTCAATTTTCTCGCCAGCCAGTTCATTGATGACTGTCTGAACCCGGGTTCCTTTCTGGCCAATCATTGAACCAATTGGGTCAACTCTTTCTTCGTTGGTTGTGACAGCAATCTTGGAACGGGAACCGACTTCCCGGGCGATTGATTTTATCTCAACCGTCCCCCCCGAGATTTCAGGAACCTCAAGAGAAAACAATTGGCTGACCATTTTTGGATGAGCCCTTGATAAAACAATGGTTGGTCCCCGGCTGTCCTTTTGAACTTCTAAAATATAGACGCGGAGGCGCTGGCCAATCCGGTAGTGTTCATTTGGAATTTGTTCTTCAGGGAAGATGACGCCGGTTGTTTTTCCAATATCTAAAAAGACCGTATTGTTTTCAATTCTTTGAACAACACCACCGGCAATTTGTCCTTCTTTTTCCTTGTATTCATCATAGACTGATTCCCTTTCAGCTTCGCGGATTCTTTGGATAATGACCTGTTTGGCGGTTTGGGCAGCAATTCGGCCAAAATCATCTTTAGCTTCCAAAGGAAATTCAATTTCATCTTCCGGCGCAATATCTTTTTTAATTTTAGGGGCATCTTTGGCTTTAGATTTAGCCAGTTTCTTGACTTCGTCGAGCATAATATGTTTTTCCGGATTGAATCTGATTTTTCTTTCCCCTTCTTCTTCAATATTTTTCCCGACGCTTCGGTCGGGATCCCGATCTTGCATCGGGACTTCCTCATCTTCTTCGTCTTCGCTTTTAAGCATTGATTCTTCAACAACCAATTTAACCTGGAAAACTTTCATTTTACTGGTTTCCAGGTCAAATTTGACCTTAATATTCTGTCCTTTAAAGCCGTATTCTTTTTTATAGGCAGCAGCCAAAGCCATTTCAATGGTTTCCAAGACCTTGTCTTTGGAAATCCCTTTTTCCTCGCAGATTTGTTCAATGGCTGATGCAAATGATTTATTTTCCATATTATGAATTGAGGCCGTTCCTTTCGGACGGCCTCTAAAAGATTAACTGCTTTTTTATCCTATATCACCGGAATTAACTTGTCAATGGGATGGCTACGGTCATTCTGGGCAGTTCTTTATTTCCGGTGAAAAAACCTTGGAGTACTGTCTCGAGGGATTGGAAATCCATATACATATCACATCCCATCGCTGCCAGAACTCTTTTTGTTAGTCTTTCTTCCAATCTGTCCTTGAGACCGATGTCAACCTCAACAACCTTCGCTCCAATTTCTAAAATAGCAATTTTCATAACACCCTCCTCCTTATTTAAAGGTTCTTTAAAAAATTATAGGCGCTTGTGGCGGCAATGGCTCCTTCAGCCGCAGCAGTAACAATCTGTTTAAGGGGATTATTAGTCATATCCCCTGCTGCATATATGCCGTCAACATTAGTTTCCATATGCTTGTTAACTTCAATAAAATTGTTATCCATCTTAATCCCCAATTCTCCGCATAAATAGATATTAGGCACGCCACCGGCTTCAATAAAAAGACAATCAAGTTTTAATTCTTGCTCAGTATTTAAAAGGATTGATTCAAGTTTGTCTCTCCCTTTAGCTTTTTTAATCTGGGCGCTAAGAACTAATTCAATATTGTCTTTTTTCTTGGCTTTGTCAACCAGAGCCGGCGCTCCTCGGAATTCATCTCTTCTGTGAATTAGATAAACTTTTTTAGCCGGGTCGGCTGATTTTAAGGCGGCGCATAAAGCGCTGTCTCCCCCGCCAGCCACAGCCAGGATTTTGTTTTTTAACTGAGTTAAATCTGTTGGAGTGTAGTATGAGATTCCTTTGCCCAAAAACTTTTCTTCATTTTCAAAACCGAGTTTTCTGTTTTTCATTCCCAGGCCCAGGATTACCGATTGTCCTTGATATGTTTCTTTATCGGTTTTAACTTCAAAAAGATTGTCTTTTTTACAGATAGACTCAACTGATTCTTGGATGATTTTCTCAGGAATATGATTGATAAATTCCTTGGCTAGTTTAGGGCCTTTAATTGATTTGAATCCTAAATAGTTATCAACAATGTGCCCCTCATGGACAGTTCCGCCCGGCAATTGACCGATGATGATGAAATTAAGTCCGTAGCGCTTGGCGTAAATGGCGGCTGATAAGCCGGCTGGCCCAGCGCCAATGATAATGAGTTGATGCATAGATTTCATGTTGCCTCAGATACCTTTTTTGCTGGAGGACGCCATATTTGCCTGCTGGCAAATTGGCTCATTCTCGCGCCGTCGCGCTCCGAAGGCCTCCTGCAAAAAAGCATCTTTCGGCAAACTTTCTGATTGCTACTTCTTGGCTATTTTCATTATACTCCCGGCTACTTTTTGAGCAATACCTTTTTCAAAGGGTCCGGGAATAATCTTGTTCGGAGTCGGTTTCTTAACAATTGAAGCCAATCCTTTTGCCGCCGCAATCTTCATTTTGTCAGTTGCTTTCTTGGCTTTGGAATCTAAAAGTCCTCTAAAAACTCCGGGGAAGGCCAGAACATTATTAATCTGATTCGGAAAATCACTTCGGCCGGTAGCGATAATTCTGGCCCCGGCTTTCTTAGCCAAATCAGGCATAATCTCAGGGGTTGGATTAGCCATGGCAAAAATGATTGAATCCTTATTCATTTTAGATGCCCATTCTTTTTTCAAGGCGCCGGCAATTGAAATGCCAATAAAGACATCTTTTTCTTTAATAATATCTTTTAATTCTCCTTTCTCTTTTTTGGAATTAGTTAGTTGTGCAATTTCTTTTTTATGGGAATTTAGTCCGTTTCTTCCCTGGTAAATTGCTCCCCGGCTGTCAATCAGAACAATATTTTTAGCGCCGGCGGAAAGCAGAAGTTTGGCTGTGGCGATTCCAGCCGCGCCAGCTCCGTTAACAACAATTTTAACCTGATTAATTTTTTTCTGAACAACTTTTAAGGCATTGATTAGGGCGGCTAATGTAACAATTGCAGTCCCATGCTGGTCATCATGGAAAACAGGAATATCAAGTTCTTTTTCCAGTCGTTCTTCAATTTCAAAACACTCCGGGGCTTTAATATCTTCCAGATTAATTCCGCCAAATCCGGGAGAGATTAATTTAACGGTTTCAACAATTTGATTAACATCCTGGCTGTTAATGCAGATTGGATAAGCATCAACATTGCCAAAATGTTTGAATAGGACAGCCTTACCTTCCATAACTGGCAGAGCAGCTTTGGCGCCAATATTACCTAGTCCCAAAACCGCAGTTCCATTTGTTACAACCGCAACGTTGTTGCTTTTAATTGTGTATTTGTAAGCGTCATTTGGCCTTTTGGCGATTTCCAAACAGGGCTGGGCAACACCCGGGGTATAGGCGATTGATAAATCGGTTTTATTCTTCAATGGAAATTTTGATTTAACTTCCAGTTTGCCTCCTTTGGCTTTGTGCAATTCTAAGGATTTTTTCGCGTAGTTCATTTATTTCCTTTCTTTAATATATTTTCTTGTGGACCAAGCGGGATTCGAACCCACGACCTCTGCAATGCGAATGCAGCGCTCTCCCAACTGAGCTACTGGCCCTATTTATTAAATCAGAAAAGCAATAATTAACAAAGCAACAATATTAAGAACTTTAATCATTGGATTAATTGCCGGACCGGCAGTATCTTTGTATGGATCACCAACTGTATCTCCTGTGACGGCGGCCTGGTGAGCGGTGCTTCCCTTGCCTCCCAGATTTCCTTCTTCAATATATTTCTTAGCATTATCCCAGGCCGCTCCGCCAGCAGTCATGGACAAGGCAACAAAAATACCGGTAACAATACTTCCGACTAGGAGTCCGCCTAATGCTTCCGGGCCTAAAAGAAATCCAACCGCAATTGGAGCAATAACGGGTAATAAGGCGGGAATAATCATTTGCTTGATAGCTGATTTGGTAATCATATCAACGCATTTTCTGTAATCTGGTTTAGCGGTTCCCTTCATAATCCCCGGGATTTCTTTAAACTGCCTTCTAACCTCTTGAACAACTTTTCCGCCGGTTTTGCCAACTGCTTCCATAGCAAAAGAGGCAAAAAGGTAGGGCAGAAGTCCGCCGATGAATAAGCCAATAATTATCCGGTAATCGCTTAATTCAAAGATAATTCCTTGTTCTCCTTTGGCAATAATTTCTTCAACATAGGAAGCGAACAGGACCAGGGCAGCCAGACCGGCCGAGGCAATCGCATAGGCCTTGGTGACGGCCTTGGTCGTATTGCCAACCGCATCCAATGGATCTGTGACATTCCTGACTTTTTTATCCAGGCCGGCCATTTCAGCAATCCCTCCGGCATTATCAGTAATTGGCCCGTAAGCGTCAATAGCGACAACAATACCAGTTAAGGAAAGCATAGACATGGCTGCCAAAGCAATACCGTACAATCCGGCGAAATAGTAAGCGGCAAAGATGCCAAGGGAAATGACAATAACAGGCAGGGCAGTTGAACGCATGCCAACCGCTAGACCGGTGATAATATTAGTCGCATGGCCGGTTTCTGATGAACTGGCAATACTTTTAACCGGCTTGTGTTTGGTTGAAGTATAGTATTCAGTAATGACAAACATCAGGGCGGTAACAATTAAACCAACCAGGGCAGCCAGATAAATATTCAAAGTTGTCAAATTACCAAAAACTCCTTTTTGGACAAACTGGTTAATAATGGGGTAAAAGCCAATCGCAGCTAAAACTGCTGAAGCAATCAGCCCTTTATACATTGCCCACATAATTCTTTTCTTGTTTCCCAATCTGACAAAAAAAGTTCCAATAACACTAGCTAAAATTGAAACCCCGCCTAAAAGCAAGGGTAGGATTATGGCTGAAGGATTAGCTCCAAAAGTAATTGAACCCAGAAGCATAGCAGCAATAGCGGTAATAGCATAAGTTTCAAAAAGGTCTGCTGCCATACCGGCGCAATCACCAACATTATCTCCGACATTATCGGCAATAACAGCCGGGTTTCTCGGATCGTCTTCCGGGATGCCAGCTTCAACTTTACCGACTAAATCAGCGCCAACATCAGCCGCTTTGGTAAAGATCCCCCCGCCTAATCGAGCAAAGATTGAAATTAGACTGCCGCCAAAACCCAAGGCAATCAAACTAGTTAAATCCCGGGTGAAATAGTAAAAGAGCGAAACTGATAAAAGACCTAAGCTAACAACCAAAAGACCGGTTACCGCTCCGCCCTGGAAAGCAATTATTAAAGCAGGTTTAATTCCTTTTTTGGCTGCCTGGGCAGTTCTAACATTAGCCCGGACAGAAATATTCATGCCAACATATCCGGCCAGGGCAGAAGCAAAGGCGCCAATTAAAAATCCAATCATTGGTTTGAGGCCAAGGGTGTATAAAATGATAATAGCTAGAATAGCAGCAACAAAAGCAACAGTGCTGTATTGCCGGTTTAAATAGGCCTGGGCGCCCTGTTTAATCGCATCAGCGATTTCTATCATTTTATCTTTTCCTTCTGGCTGTTTCGTTACTTTCCAGATTAACCAGAAAGAGGCCAAAAGACCAATTCCTCCAGAAGCGAATAAAAATTGATATGACATGAATCATTAAAACACTAAAACACTAAAACATAAAAACAAATCTGTTTTATGCTCTGTCTTCAATGCTCTGGCTATTTTTTCACAAATATTTTAGTACTCTTCGCATTTAATTTGGTAAAAAGCCCGGGGATGATCGCAGGATGGACACATCTTTGGCGCTTCTTTTCCAGAATACATATATCCGCATTCCCGGCAAATCCAGGAAACATTTTTTTTCTTTTTAAAAACAGATTTGCCTTGAATTACTTTTAATAATTTCTTGTATCTTTCTTCATGATGTTTTTCAGCAATGGCAATGGCTCGCATTCGGGCAGCAATTTTAGGATAACCTTCCTTTTCTGCGATTTTAGCAAAACTGGGATACATATCAGTGTATTCGTAATTTTCTCCGGCAATAGCAGCTTTTAGATTGTCAATTGTTTTCTTGTAAATCAATGGAGCAGCAGCTTCAACTTCAATTTCATTGATTTTCCCTTTTAATTCCTGGATATGTTCAAAGAGCCGCTTGGCATGAACTTTTTCCTGTTCAGCAGTTTCTAAAAAAATCTCTCCAATTTGTTCGTAGCCTTCTTTTTGAGCAATCTTGGCGTAATAGGTGTATCTATTCCTTGCCTGTGATTCTCCAATAAAGGCCTTGGTTAAATTTTGTAATGTTTGTTTCATGGTTTTTCTCCTTTAGAAATATATAGTTAAAGATTTTATCATAAATTTTCTTAATTGCCAAATTTGTCGGAATGCCGGGAATTGAACCCGGGCTCCATCCTCCCGAAGGATGAGTACTACCATTATACTACATTCCGTTTTCACTTCACCCAATGCTTCCCTTTCATTTCCGAATCAACCTCTTCCTTTTTCTCTTTAACGACTTTAGTTTTATCTTTTAATTCTTTGTCAGACAGCTTATTCAATTCCCCTGCTTTTTTCAAGAGTTTTTCCTTGGTATTTAATTTGGGTTCTTCTAAGGCTTCAGATAAAAGGGCTTCGATTAATAATCCTAAACGGGGACCGGGTTTAATCTCTAATTTCTTAATCAAGTCATTACCATTAATTTTAAGCATTTTAGGAGAGATTGGATCTTTGGAAACTTTTTCAATAACATATTCTAAATGCCGGAGTTTGTAGGGCACGGCTTTGGGAACGCCGCTGCCTAATCTATCAGCCACCCGCAAATCAAGCAAGTCCTTAATATTTTCCGGGCCAGTTCGGCGGAGAAGTCGTCTTACTCCGGCTTCGCTGACTTCATCAACATTATAAACAAACATATGATTTCTGATTAGGTTAGCTACGCTTTCAATAGTTTTTCTGGGAAATTTTAATCGGGTTAAAATATTAATAGCAAACTTGGCTCCAACAATATCATGATTGTAAAAAGTTGAATCTTCTCCTTCTCCTCTCTTGGTTTGGGGTTTGGCAATATCATGGAATAGAGCAGCCAATCTAACAACCAAACTATATTTCCTTTTAGCAGCGAATTTGAGAGAAAGAATTGAATGCTGGTAAATTGTATAGATGTGATGCCGGTTTTGAGAAATTCCAATCCCCTTTTCCAATTCAGGAATAACATATTTTAAAAGATTGGTTTCTTTTAATAATTCAATGGCCTGGTCTGGAATTTCAGACATAATCATTTTTTTAAATTCATCTCTGATTCTTTCCTTGGCAATCATTTGTAATAGTCCGGCATTTTCCTTAATTGCTTTTAAGGTTTGTTTTTCAATTTTGAAATTAAGCTGAACAGACAAACGAATTGCCCGGAGCATTCTTAAAGCATCTTCTGAAAATCTTTCCTTGGCATTGCCAACTGCTTTAATGGTTTTATCTTTTAAGTCTTTTTGACCATCAAACGGATCAAGGATTTTTTCTTTCTTGTCCAGAGCAATGGCGTTAATGGTGAAGTCACGACGGGCTAAATCCTCTTGACAGTGAGCAGTGAAACAGATCTTATCAGGATGGCGCTTGTCAGAATATTTTTGTTCAGTTCGGTAGGTAGTAATTTCAATTTCTTGTAATTCTTTTTCTTTGTTTTTGGTCTTAACCGTGACTGTGCCAAATTTGTTTTCATAAAAACTATCAGGGAAAATTTTCTGGATTTGTTCCGGCTTGGCATTGGTGGTAATATCCCAATCCTTTGGCTTTTTGCCGATCAAAAGGTCGCGGACACAGCCGCCTACTGCATAGGCTTCAAATCCGCTTTTCTCCAGTTTTTCTAAAATGGATTCAACCTGCTTTGGTAATTTCATATTATTCTAATCATAATCCAAAAATCCCCTTTTGGCAATTCACCCCGCCTGGCAAGATTGACTAACCTGGGATTTTGAAGTAGAATATATTAACGCCCTCGTGGTGAAATGGATATCACAACGGTCTTCGGAACCGTTGTTGGGGGTTCGAATCCTCCCGAGGGCACAGAAATAATGTTTAATCCAAAAACAGAGAAAATAAAAGAAATATTAGAGAAAAAATCTGCAATTGCAGAAGGGTTAGATTCTCTTCTTGCTGATAAGAAAACTAATGTTTATATTGATTTTGCAAATGTATTAGGTTGGCAGAATAAGTTAAGATGGAGAATTCATACCAAAAGAATGAAACAGTTTTTTGATTCTTTCGATATGATTAATGAGGTTAAATTTTACTACGGTCGGTTAGATGATGACATTCATTCAAAAATGGTGTTGACTGAAGCTAAGAAAGCTAAATGTATTGTTTCCGAGAAACCTGTAAAGAAAATTAAAATATCAATAGACGTCTCTAGTATTCCTCTAAACTCACCAGCTCTTTTGGCGGATTTCATCAAAGGGTCTCTGCTTTCAAAATTGGATTTACAGACGATTGAATTGTTGAACAATAAACTTAAGGAGCTAAATGAAAGAGGAATTTATTTTATTGAAGATAGAAAATGTAATTTTGATGTTGAAATTGGAGTAGATATGTTGTTGGATTGCGATAAGGATGATATAGAAAATTTCATTCTCTTAAGTGGGGATAGTGATTTTTGCTATTCTGTAAGCAGGCTCTTAGAAAAAGGCAAGAAAGTTATAATATTTTCTACTAGTCGTAGAATTTCTACAGAATTATCGGATACAGAGGCTGAAATTTTTGATATCAAAAAAATTAAAGAATTTATTTGTTGGCCAAGAGACTTGTAGTAGAAAAGCCAAAAGGACCTCCGAAGAGGCCCTTAAGCTTTAAAACTAAGTCATCTCTGACTAATACCAGTCTATATCAACAGCTATGGTCTTGTCAAGTCTTTAGGCAGGTAATAATCCACAGGTAGATGTTAAAGGTAGTAATTAAACAATAAGGTAAATGAAGAAATTCACTGGACTATTGCTTAAAGAAAGTTTAGAAGATGATAGTTTTTTGGATATGATTGAAATTACCGAGAAACAGGTTTGGAATATAGACAATGCAGCAAATTATCAACCAAAGGTTTGGACAGCAATCTATTTTAAGGGCGAAGAAGATAGGACAGATGAGATATCCGAGAAATTAAGTCACTCTCTGAAGCCTAGGTGGTATGCCAATATTTCAGTAGGTAATAAAGAGTATGTTATTTTTCACAAAAAGATTTTTAAATATAACAAAGGAGACAAAGAAACAAAGGAACGAGCTATAAATTACGGAAAGTCATTAGGTATTCCTGATCATCAACTTGATTGGTAAAAATTATATGAATAATAAAAACAATCCTCCATTAATTTCATTTATTGATGCGAGCGGCACATTCTTCCCTGGTGAAAGATATTTTGGCGTAGGAATGTTAACGGTCAATAATCCAGGACATTTAACAGATAAACTTTATCCGGTTTTTCAAAGGGTTATGGCTATATCTCAAACTTATCGAAACCAAAGAATTGATGATTTGATAAGTCAGAATAAGCATCAAGAAGTGATTAGTATGCTCAAAAAGACGAAAAGATTTGAATTGAAATTTGATCGTGTAACTCCTGTAAAATTCGAACATTATAAGGAAATGATAAGAATTTTTTTAGAGGACGGAAAAAATCGCTTTGCTGTGATGGTAATTGACAGACAGCATCCAAGTTATAACCCGTCATTTTTTTCGACAACATGGAGCGCTTATACTAGCTATCTTGCGTCATTAGTAGTTCGAGAATTAACAAATCTTTCAAGCAGAGAAATGTTTTTAGTTTTAGATGAGCTTCCTAAGCCTAAAGTGATTAAAGAATCATTAGAAGAAACAATAATGGAGAAAATTAATAATCAGTGCATTAAAAAATATTCTAACAAAGATATTTGTACAGTTAGGAGCGCAATAAGAATAGAAAGCCATTCTAATTTATTGATGCAACTATGCGATGTTTTGTTGGGATGCGTGATGTTTGATTATAAGAAATCGGGTGGTATATTATCAGATAAGTTACAAAAAAGAAAAGAGGAGGTGGTGGAAGTATTAAGAAAAACTCTAGAGCAAGATAATCTTAATACTCCTTTTACGGCGCACAACCCTGTATATTTTCATGTTTGGAATGCAGAGTGGTCGAAATAAAAAAGGGGAGAGCGACAAGAAACCGCATCCCCTTTAAACTTCTATAATATATATTATAATAATTGATAGTGTAAGTCAATAGTTCGATTGGGGATAGTGGATGTGTTTAGATTCTAGGTTTTTCATCAAAAAGGTTCGAACATTGTCCACTAACGCCAGCATACAACATGAAAAACGCAATTATATTACATGGGACAGGGGATTCTCCAGATTTGTACTGGTTTCCCTATTTGAAAAAAGAATTGGAAAAGAAAGGATTTGAGGTCTGGGTCCCTTCTTTGCCGAATACTCAAAAACCTAATCTTAATGATTGGCTAGGATTTGTTTTAGACAAGGGAAAGTTTTCCAAGGAAACAATTATTATTGGTCATTCATCTGGAGCTCAACTTATTTTAAGCATCCTTGAGAAGATTGACGTTAAAGTTAAGCAGGCCATATTAGTTTCTGGCTATGCCCAGCCCTTGCCAAAGGAAGAAGACGCTAAAAAAGAAGGAGAGTTTGATTGGCCAACAATTAAGAAAAATGTCCAGGACGTTGTCTTTATTAACTCAGATAATGACCCTTGGGGATGTGATGATATTCAAGGAAGGATTATGTTTGATAATCTTGGCGGAACGCTAATTATTAAGCACGAAGGACATATGGGTTCAACAACTTATAATCAGCCCTATAAGGAATTCCCTCTTTTGGTTAAATTATTAGCAGATTAGTATGGTTGACTCTGGTTTTTGTTCATGTAATGATATTTTTATGCGCCGTTAGCTCAGTGGTAGAGCAGTTGACTCTTAATCAATTGGTCGGGGGTTCGAATCCCTCACGGCGTACTGGGAGACAGGAATTCTAAAGGAGGGTTTCTGTTTTTGTTAGTTCTTAAAAAATGTTGAAAAGGAGGTAGAAGAGAAATGGATACACAAGATTTTTTAGCAGAAATGGAAGAGGCTTTTTCAGACGGAATATCGAGAGGTTGGGCAGCTGGCGCTAAACCGGTAAAATCCAAAGAATTTCCCGGGATGGATGTTATTAAAACGGAGTCTGGTAAATTCATAATCACGGATGCCTTTTCTTACAATGCGGTTGGCAGAGGCTTTGGTTTCACCCTTATTAACCACAAGGAAATCGGCGAAGGGAAAATACCCCTCTGGATAATGAGCTATTATGGAATCTATCCGGAAAGCGTGACTCCATTTCTGAAAGAAGTTCTTCTCTTTGCTTATAAAAAAGGGAAATTTGTCGGCGGTCGAGGCATGAAAGGGCATGAGAAGAATGGACTGATTTACAGAAATTGTCCGACTGACAGCCAAGGAAAAGATATTCTTTCCTTTGATGATTTCAAAGGAGTGGAAAGAATAACTAATGTTTCTGGAGTGGAATTAGGCTGGCATCAGTGCTGGGGAATGTCTCTCTTAGTATAGGCTGATATCTTTAGAAAGGAGGTTATCATGAAAAAATGTCCGCATTGCAACAGGGCAGTTGGACCAGACTGCGGGGAAACATGGACTACTTGTCATTGTGGTGAAGACGCTCACGTAGATTGCAGGGACAAGTGTCCTCAAAAACCTAAAGATAAAGAGCGTGGCTATAGAAGAAGGCCCGGCCGCTATCGCTAAAAACGGCCAAACAATACGAATGCCTTGGTAGATTTCCGCCAAGGCATTTAAGTTTCGGGCAAATATTTGCCTTTTTTTAATTTTTCTGTATAATAAGAGCATATGCTAAAACCAACCAAGAAAACCAAGATAATCAAAGAATTCAAGGCCCATGATACCGACACTGGGTCTTCTGAAGTTCAAATCGCTATTCTGACCGAAGAAATTGCAGAACTAGCCAAACATTTAAAAAAACATCCCAAGGATAATCATTCTCGTCGGGGTCTTTTGGGCATGGTTGCCAAGAGAAAAAAACTCCTTGATTATTTAAAAAGCGAAAATGAGAGAAAATATAATAAGGTGATTAAAAAATTAGGATTAAAGAGGTGACAATTTTGTCTGAATCTTTGATTCAGATACAAAATGTCATCCTGAGGAGCGAAGCGACGAGGGGTCTATAACTGACAGAATTAACAGATTCTTCGCTAACGCTCAGAATGACAATATTACAGTTATATTATGTCTATAGTAAAACACAAAGAACAGCGGGTGGCGGTTTTAATGGATGTTCAGAATATGTATCACTCCGCCAAGAATATTTATGGAGCCAGAGTTAATTTCAAGGAGGTCTTAAAATCAGCAGTTGGACCAAGGAAATTAATTAGGGCGGTTGCCTATGTTATCCGGACTGAAACCCCGGAGGAAAAGTCTTTTTTTGAGGCCTTGACCAAGTCAGGCCTGGAAACAAAAAGCAAGGACTTGCAGATTTTTCCCGGCGGAATGAAAAAAGGCGATTGGGATGTTGGTATTACAGTTGATGCAATTAAGTATTCCAGCCTGGTTGATGCGATTGTTTTAGTCACTGGTGATGGTGATTTTGTTCCTTTGGTTGAATACCTCAAATTAAATAAGGGCATTCAAGCAGAGGCAATGGCTTTTTCCAAAAGCGCTTCTTCAAAATTAGTTGAAGCAGTTGATGATTTTATTGATTTAAGCCAGGATATTAAGAGATATTTAATTAAAAAATAGTAATTAATTTTCAGTTTCAGTTTTGTTATTCTAGTTTTTGTTTAGGTCTTTGGCTGAATAAATATTTATCCAGGGACCTGTGCGAAAACTTATACAATACTGATACTAGTCTAGTTTTATGGAAAAGAAACAATTTAAGATAGATTTAGCCGGGAGGGAATTAAAGGTTGAAATCGGTCAATTCGCCGGCCAGGCCAATGGTTCGGTCCTTTTGACTTATGGCGGAACAACCGTTCTGGCGACAGTAACAATGAGTAAAAACCTTGGCCGGGGAGACTATTTCCCCCTAATGGTTGATTACGAAGAGAAGTTTTATGCGGCTGGGAAGATAAAGAGTGGTCGGTTTATGAAAAGAGAAGGCCGGGCGACTGATGAGGCAATTTTAACCGGCCGGATGATAGACCGGGTTCTTCGTCCCTGTTTTGATGGAAGAATCAGGAATGAAGTTCAGGTTGTTTCAACGGTTCTTTCCTTTGACAAGGAAAATGACCCTGATATCCCTTCGCTTCTGGCAGCTTCTCTGGCATTAGGCATTTCTAATATTCCCTTTAATGGTCCGGTTGCTGGTTTGAGGGTTTCTCAAACTGAAGGCGAATGGGTTCTTAATCCAAGCTACGAAGCCAGAGAACAGGGGGATTTAGATTTGGTTGTTGCTGGCAAAGAAGGAAAAATTAACATGCTTGAAGGCGGAGCCAAGCAGGTTTCAGAAGAGACGGTCTTAAAAGCAATTGAGTTCTGCCTGCCTCATGTTAAGAAAGTAAATGAGTTTCAAAAGAAAATTATTGATGAGATTGGAGTAGAAAAAGCCGAACTGGAAATGAGGGAAATTGATTCCTCTTTGAGAGACGAAGTTAATAAGTGGCTCGGGGATAAACTTGAAAAAGCCGTTTACCAGCCGGAAAAGAAAGAACGAATGAATGATTTAGACGATTTGAAAGATGAATTAATTACGGCTCTAACAGAAGATTTGCCTGAAACAGAAAAAAACGAAAAAGAAGGTCAGATCGAGAATATTCTTGAAGATGAGATTGATAAATTAGTTCATCAGAATATTCTTAAATCAGAGAAAAGACCAGATGGAAGAAAACTGGACCAGGTCAGACCAATTAAAAGCCAGGTTGGTCTTTTAGCCAGAACTCATGGTTCAGGTTTATTTGAAAGAGGACAGACCCAGGCGCTTTCAGTTGTAACTCTGGGTTCTCCCGGAGACGAACAAACAGTTGAAAGCATGGAAATGGAAACTAAGAAGAGATTTTTCCACCACTATAATTTCCCGCCTTTTTGTGTTGGCGAAGTTAAACCAATGAGGGGTCCGGGCAGAAGAGATATTGGCCACGGAGCTTTGGCAGAAAAAGCGCTTTTACCTCTAATGCCGGATAGAGAAAAATTCCCTTACACTATTCGTCTGGTTTCTGAAATATTGTCTTCTAATGGTTCGTCTTCAATGGCTTCAGTTAGCGGTTCAAGCTTAGCCCTAATGGATGCCGGTGTTCCAATTAAGAATCATATTAGCGGGATTGCTATGGGCTTGGTTATGGGATCAGAGAGTGATGCCAAAGTCCTGACTGACATTCAGGGACCGGAAGACCATTACGGCGATATGGACTGTAAAGTCGCCGGGACAAAACTGGGGATGACAGCTTGTCAAATGGATGTTAAAATAGGGGGAGTCAGTTTAGAAATTCTGAAGAAGACATTTGAACAAGCTAAGAAGGCTCGTCTGGAGATTATTACCCAGATGGAAAAGGCAATTGAGAAGTCAAAACCGGAACTTTCTTCTTTTGCTCCCCGGATTATTACCATCAGAATTAATCCGGAAAAAATCAGATTGGTTATTGGTCCGGGAGGAAAAACAATCAATGAAATTACTGATGAAACCGGAGTTAAAATTGATATTGAAGATGACGGCTTGATTAGCATCACCTCGGATGACGGAGAATCCGGTAAAAAAGCCCTGGAATGGGTTAGTAGCCTAACCAGGGAAGTTAAACCCGGCGAGGTCTTTAAGGGCCGGGTAACCAAGATTATTGATTTCGGAGCTTTTGTCAGAATTCTGCCTGAACAGGAAGGATTGGTCCATATTTCAGAATTGTCTGACGAGCGAGTTGAAAAAGTTGAAGATGTTGTTAAGGTTGACCAGGAAGTCACAGTCAAGGTTAAAAACATTGATGATCTCGGACGGATTAATCTGACTATAAAGGGTGTTGGTAATAAGTAATATAATAAAGGAGGTTTTATGGATGTTAAAAATCCCATTTCTCTGGATAAGGACGGCCGGGTTGCTAATGCTTCTATACCCAAGCCGGTAATAAGGACAATGAAAAAGGACATTGCTTTACTGAAAAAGCGCGGTCCTGTTAAAGAAGAGCCGCTTCCTGAAAAAAAGGCGGTTGTTCCTAAAATTGAGCCAGTTAAACCAAAACCGGAGATTAAAGAATCCTCTCCTCCTTCTGATTTACCAATTGTTGGACTGCCTAAAAAACCGGTTCCTCCGCAGCCGCCGGTTAAACCAACTCCAGTCGAACCAATTCCGGAAAAGCCTGCCCCGCCAGTTGCGCCCAAACCGGCTCAGCCGCTTGATGTCATCAAGGAAATTGATAGAGAAGAAAGAATTAAGAAAGAAATGGAAATTAAACAGAGGATTGAAGAAACGAGAAAGAAATTCGAACAAGAAAGAATCAAGGCTAAAGCAGCCCAGCGTCAGGCAGAAGAAAGAAAAATAAAAAGAGTTGAAAAAAAGATTGAACCAGTCAGACCAAAAGAACCAAAAAAACCAGAACCAGCTGATGAAAAATTGGATTGGAAGTTTGTTTTGGCTGGCTTGGCAGTTATTTTAATCATCGGAGCAGGAGGGTTTTTTTATTGGAAGTACTATCTTAAAGAACCACCAGTTCCTCTGACCCATTTGGAATGCCAGAATTATCAGTGCGTTGAAATTGAAGGAGAAGGCGAGGGGACGTGTTTAATTACCCAGGATTGCCTGCCGCCAGAACCGATTTTACCAACCGCTCTTCTTTCGGTTTTTGAAACGAAAGATATTAAGATAAACAAAGGAGAAGAAGCCACATTTTTCAATGAATTAAAGGTTTTTCAAGAAGGAGAACAAACCAAAGGGACTTTTAGACGAATTTTAGCCAAATTGGTTGATGATCCAAAAGAAGAATACTTTGGCTTGGATAAACTTATTTCATCCCTAAACTTAAAGATACCTCTTAATATCTCGCAGTCAATTGTTAAAGGCGATATTAATGGAGAGAATTATACCCTCTTTTCGTATAGCCAGGAACAGGGCAATCGCTTGGGTTTGGTAATTAAATTAAAGAAGGGACTTGATATATCAGGTGAATTAAGAAGTTGGGAACAAACTATTAAAGATGACTTAAAGCCGCTTCTTTTGGTCGTAACCCTGCCTGAAATGGATACAACTGATTTTCAGGATAATGTTTATCAGGAAGTAAATATCCGTTATCTTAACTTCCCGACCTCTGATTTAAGCATTGATTACGCGGTTATTGATGATAATTTTATCATTGCCACTTCAAAAGAAAACATGCTTAAAACAATCGATAATCTGCTTTCCTATCAGATCTCGACTTCAACAGCAACCTCAACTCTTAATCAATAGATATGCTTAAAATCCCGATTAAAAAACTTAGAAAAAAATCTCTGGTTAACAAAATTTCTGATGAATTAAGGGTTGATTTAAGGAATAATCAATCAGAGCCAATTCAAAAACAGCCATCAAGAAAAGGGCTGTTTTTGGTTATTCTAGGCGGCCTTCTGATTATTCTAGTTCTCTCCTACGCTGTTTCTTTTTTCTTTTTCAAGGGTGATTTTGAAAAGATTATTTCCCAGGAAAGAATCATTTTCAGCTTGATTGACCAAAAGGCATTGTATAGCCAGATATTACCCTTTAAGGATAATCTTTCCCAAATAGATGAGTTCTTTATTCAGATTGGATTGGATTTTGAAAAAGACATCCAGCCGCTTTTTAAGAAACAGGCTGGATTTGCTCTTTTACCCTCTGATTTAGAAGTTTCTTTTCCTTTCGTTTTAATCCTTAAAAAAAATGAATCTGCTAATGAGATCAAAGAGATTTTAGGAAAACTTGAGGCAGGCCTAAAAGAGAATTGTAATTATTCTTCAGAAACATATCGTCAGACGGAAATAGGGTTTATTCAACCGGTTCAATCCCTATCATCCCTAGCCCAATCATTCACCTATGCCCTAATAGAGGACTATTTGATTATTAGCAATTCCCAGGAAACCGTGAAAAAAAGCATTGATAAAATTATCGATAAATAGTGGGGATAAAATGTGGATAATACGGGGTTGACAAGGGACAGAATGAATTTTAAAATATAGGTGTTCCCAAATACTGATACTGATGGGAACGGATCTCTAAGCTAAGTTTATAAATTATAAAATGTTCTTTAAAAGTTAGTTCAGGAGGGTCTGTTTTTAACAAGGGGGGACCTGACTTAGCTAGGGATATTATGTTTTCCTGGAATAATAATAAAAAAAGAATGGTTACTTGTCATTATTGAGTTTCTGTTTGGTTTTAGAGGAAGATAATCTATTTGTAATGAAAGGACCTAAAAAATGAATATTCTAGGTAAACAAAGAAAGCGCTGACCTCATTTATTAATTTAATCGGAGGCTTCAGCGCTTTCTTAGTTTATGGCATTATAGCATATTATTATGGGATAGTCAATAATTTTGGCTTTTTTTTTGTTATTCTTGTTGACAGCTGATTTTTATGCTAGTATTAATATAGGTAAAAGCATGGATAAAGAACTTAAGGAAAAACTTAAAAAGAAACTCGAGGTAGAAAGGAAGAAGCTGACTAAGGATTTAAAATCCTTTGCCAAGAAAGATCCTCATTTAAAAAGGAACTGGGTTACCCGTTTTCCGTTTTTTGGTTTGAACCGGACCCATCAGGATGAAAAGGCCGATCAAATAGAGGAGTATGAGAATCTTCTTCCAATTGAACATTCTTTGGAAAAGCGCCTCAAAGACACAGAAGAGGCCCTGGAAAAGATTAAAAAAGATAAATACGGTCAATGTGAAGCCTGTAAGAAGGAAGTTGAAGCAAAACGATTGGAAGCTGCGCCGGAAGCCAGGACTTGTCTGATTTGTAGCCGGAAAAGTAATAATTGCTAATTTCCATTAAAACTAAAAGCCCCTGTATCGCGGGGTTTTTGTATTTAAACAGAATATTACTTAATCTTTTTTTGGGCGTCCTGGATGAGTTTGTTAATCATTTTCCTGGTTCCGCCGAATTCAATAAAAGGAAATTTATTAACAAAAAGAAAAGTATCCAGTTTCTTATCCTTAGATTTTTTGCTAAAAGCGGTAATAGTGATTAAAAAAGGATCATCTGCCTTTATTTCTTTCACTTTTTTAATTAAATCTTTGTGCATTAATATATGTATCCTCTGATTCTTCGATCGTTGAGATGAAGAGTCCGGACGCTTCTGCAGGCATAGCAAGTATAGTTCATTTCAGAAATAGTTACCCATTGTCCTTTGACGGCTTCAACATAGGCAACGTGACCGTAGACTCTTCCCAACCAGCCACCTTCAGACAGGACTACAATTGCCCCGGCTTGGGCAGCGGAACCGGTCTTAAATCCGTAAGCTCGGGAATTAGCCAGCCACGATTTAGCATGACCAGACCAAGGAACGTATCTTTTCTGGGCAACGTACCAGGTACATTGGCCGTAGGGAAAGACCCGGCTTTTACCTGTTCCGGGACCGGAAACCTGAGCCCGGCTGGCAATTCTTGTTGACGGGGCGGCAATATAAGGTTTTTGTCCGTCCGGAATAATCAGCTTCTGGCCAGCCTGGATAGCGCCATCAGCCGGTAAAACATTAAAGGCAATAATTTTTTCGGTGTTGGCTTTGTACTTTGTCGCAATAGCGCCAATAGTATCTCCGCTTTTAACCTTATGAATTAGTCCGCTGATTGGCAGAATGGTTAATTCGTCTCCGGGTCGGATTAAACTGGTTTCCTTTAAATTATTCGCCCAGAGTAAAGTATTCAAACTAATTCCGAATGAAGCTGCGACGCTTGAAAGGGTATCTCCTTCTTCAACGGTATATTCAATAACTTCATTTCTTGCTTCCTGGCTGATAAAGGTTACCGGCGCGGTTCGGGCAATAATGGCGCTGTTCTGAAGGGTGGATAAATCTTCTTCCTGGGCAAAATCGACAACAATATCTTCCGAAGATTCTGATTGATTGATTATACTGGCAAGGGAATTACCTACCATTGAAAGATTCTCCAGGGGCTCATCCCATTGATTATCAGTTTTCTGGGTTTCTTTCTGGCCTTGGTTAACCAGGACAGGAAAGATAACTTTTTCAACTCCTCTGGCTGGTCCAGCCAAAGACCATGTTAGGGAAATAAAAAGAACTGCCGCCAAGAGCAGTCGCTTATTACTCCTTTCAATGCTTCCGATAATTCCATCTCTAATCTTTATTAAAAATTGTCGGATAGTACTCATAGAGAGACAATAATAGGTTATCACAGGATAATTCTGACTGTCAAGAAGAGATTATTCACACCTATTTCCGCCCAATCGCCTTTGTTAGCCGTGATTTCTTTCGGCTGGCAGTATTTTTTTTAATAACTCCTCGTTTAGCGGCTTTGTCAATCGCCTTATAGACCTTGGGTAGAATCTTGATTGCTTCTTCTTTCTTGCCTTCCTTGATTAACTTCTTGGTTGATTTGATTGATTCTCTCATTTTCTTTAACCGGCGAAGATTAAAAACCCGCTTGGTCCGGTTTTGCTTTAACGCTTTTTTAGCTGATTTTTTAATAGGCATAAATTCAGAATTATGAATTAGGAATCAGGAATTATGCATAATTCATTATTCATTATTCATGATTCATCTACTTTTTATACTCTTAAATATAGCGGCTGAGAGATAAGTTGTCAAATGCCTTTGGCTGGGTTATGATTAAATTATGATTGCCTCACTTTCAGGGAAAATTGAATTAAAAACAGAGCGATACATTATCCTGGATGTTAATGGGGTTGGATACAAGGTTCATTCTTCGTCTTTGGTTTTAGAGCAATTGGAAAAGGGAAAAGAATCCAAATTATTTATCCATCTCTATCCAAGAGAAAATATTTTAGATTTATATGGATTTCTGACTTTCGAAGAATTAGAATTCTTTGAATTACTCATCTCTATTTCCGGCATCGGACCAAAAGCTGCCTTAGCTGTCCTTTCAATTGCTTCAATAAAAGATTTGAAAGCCTCAATTGCCAGTGGTCAGGTTGGTCTTTTGACCAAGGTTTCCGGCATTGGTAAAAAAACAGCTGAAAGGGTGATTTTGGAATTAAAAAGCAAAATCCTGGCTCCGGGATCAGATGTTAAGAAATTAATCGTCGATGATGAAGCCGTTGATGCCCTGGTTAGTTTGGGCTACAGTCAGAGACAGGCGAGCGAAGCTCTTAAAAAAGTCCCGACCAAAGTTAAGGGAGTTGAAAACCGGGTTAAAGGAGCCTTAAAAATGTTAGGGAAATAAATGAATAGTTTTCTACAATCGGAGCAATGGAAAGAATTGCAAAAGGCAGTTGGCAGAGAGGTTTGGCGAATAGGCCAAACTTTGCTTATTAAACACAATTTACCATTGAAAAAAAACTATTTGTATTGTCCTCGCGGACCAATTGGTTCTTTAGAAACATTCTTAAAAGAAGTTAAAGAGATTACCCAAAAAGAAAAAAGTATTTTTTTAAAAATTGAACCGGATTTGGATTTTAACCATAATCTTTCAAATTTCAAAAAATCAGAAAAAGAAATTCAGCCATCAAAGACAATCATTTTGGATATTTCAAAAACAGAAGAGGAATTATTAAATCAGATGCATCCGAAAACCAGGTATAATATCCAGTTAGCCAAGAAAAAGGGAATTCTGATTGAACAAAGCCAGGAGATTGATTCTTTTCTTAATCTTTTAAAAGAAACTGCTCAGAAAGATAAATTCCATCTTCATCCCAACGACTATTACAGGAAAATGCTCGAAAAGACAGATGGAATGGTTAAATTGTTTTTAGCCAAGCACGAAGGGAAAACTATTGCCGGCGATTTAATCTGTTTTTTCTCTGATACGGCAACCTATTTACACGGCGCCTCGGATTACAAAACCCGGCAATTAATGGCTCCGCATTTGCTTCAATGGCAGGCAGTTTTAAAGGCCAAGGAAATGGGTTTGAAATACTATGATTTTTATGGTATTGATCAGAAAAAGTGGCCGGGGGTGACAAGATTTAAAAAAGGATTTGGTGGGAAAGAAGTTAATTACCCCGGCACTTATGATTTAATCTATGATTCTTTCTGGTACAAGGCATATAATCTGATTAGAAAGATTTTTTAATGTTTAAAGAGAATAAAAGTTTAGAAGAATTATTGAATTTTGGGCGAAAGATTATTCCTCGTCCTGTTTTTACTTTTTTCCAGCCGACCTACCACTATTTTCTAAGTATTTTAGCCGCGGTTTTGTACAAGTTCCCTGGTCGGGGAGTAAAGGTTATTGGCGTTACCGGAACCAACGGCAAATCAAGCGTTGTTCATTTAATTTCAGAAATTCTGGAAGAAGATGGTTTTAGCGTTGCTTCTCTTTCTTCGATCAAATTCAAAATTAAAAGCAGAACCTGGCCAAATAATCTGAAAATGACTCTACCGGGAAGATTTAAATTGCAGAGCTTTTTAAAAGAAGTCGTTAAAACTAAATGCCATTATGTGATATTAGAAATGACCTCAGAAGGAATTAAACAGCATCGCCACCGCTTTATTGGCTTTGATTCAATTGTTTTTACTAATCTGACCAAAGAGCATTTAGAAAGCCATGGCGGATTTGAAAATTACAAAAAAGCCAAAGGAAATCTTTTCAAGGTTCTTAATAGGGACGGAAAGACCATTATTAATCTAGATGACAAAAATGCTGATTACTTCCTTAATTTTGAAGCTAGAGAAAAATGGGGTTATGGATTAACCGAAGTTAAAAAAGGAATTGATAAGCTGGTTCAGGCCAAGGATTTCCAATTTAACCGAAACGGAATTAATTTCAGATTAGGTAATCTTAATTTTAATTCAAATCTTTTGGGCAGATTTAATCTCTATAATATCCTGGCTGCTATGGCAGCCTGCCTGGCAGAAGATATTTCGCTAGAAGATATTAAAGGGGGGATAGAAAAAGCCAAGGGTATTCCCGGTCGCCTGGAAATTGTCATTAAAGAACCAATGACCGTTATTGTTGATTATGCTCATACTCCCGATGCTCTGGAAAAAGTTTATCAAACAATCAGAGAATCTTTTAATGGTAGGATGATTGGGGTTTTGGGTTCGGCTGGCGGGGGAAGAGATAAATGGAAAAGACCGGAAATGGGAAGAATTGCCGAGAGGTATTTGAATAAGATTATTGTTACTAATGAAGATCCTTATGATGAAGACCCGAATAAAATTGTAGAAGGGGTTGCCAAAGGAATTAAACAGAAACAAGCAGAAAAGATTATTGACCGGAGAGAGGCAATTTCTTTAGCGCTTAAATCAGCCCATTCGGGTGATATTGTTATTATCACCGGCAAGGGCTGCGAGCCATGGATGGTTGTTAGGGGTAATAAGAAAATTCCCTGGGATGACAGGAAAATAGTCAAAGAGGAATTTAATAAGCTAAAATAGGGGGGTTCTATTATGATTCTATTAGAAAAACTCCTTTTTTATTTCCTAATCTTTTCTATTCCTTTCCAGACGAGAAAAATACTTTTTCAATTTGGAAACGGATTTAATGAATGGACAAGTGTCTATTTGTATTTAACCGATATTCTTTTGATTTTAATTCTTTTTCTCTGGTTCTGGCGATTAAGAAAAGAAAGGTTCTTAAAAAATACTAATAAAGAATGGTTTGGAAAAAAAGTCAGATATTTTGGTCTTTGGCTGGTTCTTTTTCTTATAATCGCCTTCATTTCTCTAATTCGGGCCCAGAATATTCAACTTGGCTTTTATGCCTGGTTTAAATTATTGGAGTTTATTCTCCTGTTTTTTTATCTGAAACTTAATTTTAATTCTCTTTTTAGTTTCAGACACATGGCTCAGGTTTTGGTTGCCAGTGGTTTGCTCCAATCCTTAATTGCTCTTGGGCAATATATTAATCAGAAGAGTTTGGGTCTTTGGTATTTAACTGAAAGTCCTTTAGGGATTGATATGGCTGGCGTGGCTAAATTTACTGCCGGGGGAATAAAACTTATCCGGGCTTATGGCAGTTTGCCCCATCCTAATTTGTTGGCGGTTTTTCTTTTCTTTTGTCTTTTCTGCCTTTTTTATCTTTGGTTCAATAAAAAATATTCCTTAAAAGGCTATCTGTTTTTATCGGTCATTTTCTTTTTTCTTTTTTTCTCTCTTTTCCTGACATTTTCCCGTTTAGTTATTTCTACTTTTCTGTTGGCTAGCATCATCTATTTTGTCATTCTTTTTAAAAAACGAAAAAAACAGATCTTTTCTTTATTTTGTTTGTTTCTTGTTTTATGTTCCATGTTCCTTGTTTTCGCCTGGCCTGAAATTAACTCAAGATTCTATATTTCTCCCGGCGAACAGGCTGTTAGTTTACGCTCTTTTTATAATGAAACTGCTTTCGAAATTATTAGTCAGCGTCCTTTACTGGGTGTTGGTTTGGGTAATTTTGTCTGGAATATTAAAGAAATGTTTAATCTTCTGCCCAATTGGATTCATCAGCCGGTTCATAATCTCTATTTGCTCATTGCTTCAGAAACTGGCTTAACTGGATTAGTTATCTTTTTGTTTTTTCTTTTTCAATTATTAAAAAGGTCTTTTAAAAAAGAGAAAACAGTTCTTTTGATTCTTATTTCCTCTTTTCTTTTTATTGGTTTCTTTGATCATTTTTTCTGGACACTTCAACAGGGCCAATTAATCTTTTGGCTTACTCTAGGGCTTCTGGCTAATAAATTATCCACAATTTGACCAGGATAATCATAGGGGTATAATGGGGATATGAAATTCATTGCTGACTTTCATATTCACTCCAAATATTCCCGGGCAACATCCCGGGATATGGATGTTGAGAATCTGGACAAGTGGG
Organism: uncultured Candidatus Saccharibacteria bacterium; assembly: GCA_964594965.1. Lineage (GTDB taxonomy): Bacteria > Patescibacteriota > Minisyncoccia > Portnoybacterales > UBA2143 > CAZQMX01. The sequence continues at coordinate 24,233 of CAZQMX010000005.1, forward strand.
CTAAAATCAAAGGTATCAAAGTTTTAGGGACAGGTGATTTTACCCACCCTTTGTGGATTAAGGAATTGAAGTCAAAATTAGAACCGGCCGAACCCGGTCTTTTTAAAATTAAAAAACTGAAGCAGATTTCTGTTCTGAAAAATGATTGGATGCCGGACAACAACAGGGAATCGCTTGATGAAGGAACCCGCTTTATCCTAACTGCTGAAATCAGTTGTATTTATTCAAAGAATGACCGAACTAGAAAAATCCATATCATTGTTTTGGCGCCTGATTTTAAAACTGTTGAAAAGATTAATACCCGATTAAGCTGGATTGGTAATATTAAGTCAGACGGACGACCAATTTTAGGACTCGATGCCAAAGAATTGGCTAAAATAATTTTAGCGGCCAATGAGAATTGCCTGATTATTCCGGCCCATATCTGGACACCCTGGTTTTCTTTGTTCGGGGCCAATTCCGGCTTTGATGCGGTTGAAGAATGCTTTGATGAGTATTCGAGATACATTTATGCCGTTGAAACCGGGCTTTCTTCTGACCCGCCAATGAACTGGCGCTGGTCTCATTTGGATAAATACGCTTTAATTTCAAACAGCGATTCCCATTCGCCGCAGCGAATAGGAAGAGAAGCCAATGTCTTTGATGCCGAGCTAAGTTATCCGGCAATTTCAGACGCAATCAAAAGCAGGAATCCAGAAAAGTTTTTAGAAACAATTGAGTTCTTCCCCGAAGAGGGAAGATACCATTATGACGGGCATCGGAATTGTCAAATATCTTTAAAACCGCTTGAATCGAAAGAATTAAAAAATGTTTGCCCAAAATGCGGCAAGCCTTTGACTATTGGAACGCTTCACCGGATTGAAGATTTAGCTGATAGAAAAGAGGGAGAAGAACCAGAAAGAATGGTTCCTTTCAGATATTCAATTCCTTTGGAAGAAATTATTGCTGATGCCAAAGGAATGGGAGTTGGAACCAAAACAGTCAGGGGAGAATACAAGAACCTGATTAAAAGTTTTGGAACGGAGTTTAAGATTCTTTTGAATAAGAGCCCGGAACAAATTGAGCGGGTCAGTTCTCCGGAAATTGCCATGGGAATTGACCGGGTTCGCCAGGGTAAGGTTGAAATTAATCCCGGGCATGATGGGGAATATGGTCAGATTAAAATCTTTAATGAAGAAGAAAGAGGGAATTTTACTAGACAAGAGAGCTTATTTTAGGTATGGTATTTGAAAACAAAAAGGAGGTGGCTGATGGAAAATCTGGGATATGGAAGTATAGCGAGTGAGCCCGTTTATCAGTACTTCTGCCCAAATTGCACGGCTGGAATTGGACAAATAACATTAATTACTAAGAATGGAAGTATCTTGAGGGTTGATGTATTTGGTCGATTCCTGATTTTCCGCTGTAACAACATATTTTGTAATAGAAAAATATTTGTGGCAGAAGACAAAGGAGGATGCTATAGAGATCTTTTATTGCTATATACTTAAGTTCAAAATCGGGGCTGTTGTTCAAAGGGACGACAGCTCTTCCATTTATGCTACAATATCAATATGAAATCAGTTGTTTTGCTTTTAATTAAAACCTATCAAAAGACCATTTCGCCCGATCACGGCGCTTTTCCGATTCTGCGGGTTATGGGCCAATGCCGCCATTATCCAACCTGTTCCCAATATACATATAATTCAATTGAAGAATATGGAGTCCTGAAAGGTCTTTGGCTGGGAATGAAAAGAATTTCTACTTGTCATCCCTGGGGCAAGGGGGTATGATAAGAATATGAAAAACCTGGAATTAGCTCAAATCTTTTACCAGATATCTGAATTCCTTGAAATGAAAGAGGATGGTTTTCGAGCCCGGGCTTACTCAAAGGTTGCCCGGGTTTTAGAATCGATGGAAAAAGATATTAAAGAAATTTATCAAGAAGGCGGATTAAAAGAATTAGAAAAAATTCCCGGAGTAGGTAAAAATATTGCTCAAAAAATTGAGGAGTTTATTAAAACCGGGAAAGTAAAAGAATATCAAAGATTAAAAAAAGAATCACCGGTTGATGTTGAGTCATTAACTAAAGTTGAATCCATTGGCCCGCAAAAAATCAAGGCCCTTTACAAGAAATTAGGAATTAAGAATCTGAAAGATTTGGAAAAAGCAGCTAAAAAAGGAAAAATCAGGGATTTGGATGATTTCGGTCCAAAAAGCGAAGAAAATATTTTACAAGCGATTGAATTTGTTAAATCAAGTAAAGGCAGATTCCTTTTGGGCTCAATTTTACCGGTGGTCAGAGAAATTGTTAGTCGTCTTGAAGAGTTGCCGGAGACCGGCAAAGTCAGTTTTGCCGGCTCAATCAGAAGAATGAAAGAAACTATTGGCGATATTGATATTTTAGTCACATCTTCCAAACCGGATAAGGTTATGGATTTCTTTGTTAAAATGCCGGGAGTGGTTAAAATCTGGGCCAAAGGACCAACCAAATCATCAGTCAGATTAAAAAATGGATTTGATTGTGATTTGAGAGTGATTAAAAGAGAAAGTTTTGGCGCTGCTCTCCAATATTTTACCGGCAGCAAAGACCATAATATTTTAACCAGACGATTAGCGATAAAAAAGAAACTGAAATTAAATGAATACGGAGTTTATCGGAATAAGAAGAGAATTGCCGGTAAAAATGAAAAGGAAGTCTACAATTCAATTGGTCTGCCCTACATTGAACCGGAATTAAGGACTAATAGTGGTGAAATTGAAGCCGCCCTTCGACAAGCTCAGGGTAAACTTAATGGATTGCCTAATGTTATCGGCTACGGTGATATTAAGGGAGAGACCCAATGTCATACCAATTGGTCTGATGGAGTTCAAAGTATTAAGGAAATGGCCAAAGCCGCCAAGAGAATGAATTACCAATATATTGTTATCACTGACCACGCCGGGTTTTTAAGAATTGCTAATGGTTTGGATGAAAAAAGATTATTAAATCAAATGAAAGAAATAGACAGGGTTGACAAAGAAGTTTCTGGGATTAAAATACTCAAAGGAGCAGAGGTTGATATTAGGAATGATGGAACATTAGCAATCAAGGACGAAGTTTTGTCTAAATTAGACATAGTTATTGCTAGTATTCACTCTGGATTCAAGATGAATAAGGAAGATATGACTAAAAGATTAATGCGAGCAATAGAAAATCCTAATATTGATATTATTGCTCATCCAACCGGAAGAGTTATTCAGAAGAGAGAAGGATATACTTTTGATTTTGATAAGGTTTTCCAAATAGCCAAAAAGAATAAAACTGCTTTGGAAATTAACGCTCATTTTAGCCGTCTTGATTTAAAAGACACTGATATTCGCCAGGCAATTAAAGCCGGAGTTAAATTAACCATTGGTACTGATGCTCATAGTTTTAATCAGTTTCCAGTGATGGAATTAGGCATTGCCCAGGCCAGAAGAGGTTGGGCTGAAAAGAAGGATATATTAAATACAAAATCGTATAAAGAGTTCTTAAAATATTTTGAGAAATAGTTATTTAACTTATGAAGGGAGGGATTTCAGTGAATTACTTAGATTTTAATGGCGTTGAAGTTAATCTTAAATCAGCGAAATTAGCATTGGGGATTATCCAAAGGTGTTTTGAAGAAGCAAAAGAGGAACTAAACACAAACCTGGGTGAAAAAAGCCTGAATCCAAAAGAAAAAGGAACATTAGAGGAAATCCTGGCGCCATTTCTGAGAGATCTCTTGACGGTTGCTAACACTGCTATCCAATGCCATGAGATTGGCTCTCGGCTTGAAAGCGGAGGAAAAAAGAAACAGTGGTGGCGATTCTGGTAATGACAAAAAGACTGTGCTTGTGAGAAGTCATAAGCGCAGTCATTTAATCTATGAACAAAAAATTAAAAAACTGGTTTCTGGTTGTTTTATGGATAGGAATAATTTTCTTTTTTTCCCATCAGCCGGAATTAAAATCTGACTTACCCAATCAGTGGGATTTTATTCTAAGAAAATTAGCTCATATTACCGAATATGCCATTTTAACTTTTCTTTTAATCCGGGCTTTATCAAATTACCAATTAAGCAAAAGAAAAATTATTCTCTGGTCTGTAATTTTAGCAATTCTCTACGCCATTTCCGATGAATACCATCAAACCTTCATTTTCGGAAGAGAAGGAACAATTAGAGATGTTTGCATTGACAGTTCTGGCGTATTTTTTGCTTTACTTTTCCATATTTTTAAGTATAATATTAATAGGCGCCTGTAGCTCCCTGTAGCTCAACTGGATAGAGCGTCGCCCTTCTAAGGCGGATGTTGGGGGTTCGAGTCCTCCCAGGGAGGCTTGTATGATATTGGGTTCGCCCGGTCATCCGACCGGGCGCCCCGTCGAATGACGGGGCGACTCCCTCCAGGCGTGCTAAATTGCCAGTCCAAATCTCTGATTTGGAAACGCAATTAGTCCCGTCGGATGACGGGACCAGATGGTGCCTATAGTTTAATGGTAAAACTCCGCTCTGTGGCAGCGGTATCGAGAGTTCGATTCTCTCTAGGCACCCAGGTTTCTTAATTACGGGATAATATATGCTTGCGATTTTAACAATTAATGTTGCTGCTCTCTCTTTTAATTTTTTAGGAATTCCAATTTTCCAGCCAATTCCATACCCAGAGCAGAGATTAGAGAAGATTGTTGAGAATGTAATTAGATTAAACCCAGACATTATTACTTTTCAGGAAGTTTTTTCTCAAGAGGATAAAGAGTATTTAATCGAGCAATTGAAAGAAGATTATCCTTATCATGCCTTTGCTGGTAGCCAGGAATTTCCAAGAAGCGGGTTGATAACTTTTTCAAAAAGCGAGATTGTTAATAAAGAGTTTACCCCATTTGATAGCGTTAGTTATCTTGAGAGGTCGTTTTTAGATAAAGGATTTCTGATTGTTACATTAAAGGATAAGATTAAACTGGTAAATACTCATACAACAGCCGGAGGATTGTTTTCCCGGCCAGAAAGCAAGCATATCGAGAAAATTAGAAGGAATCAGATAGAACAATTGATTAAGGCAGTCAGAGAAGATGAAAATGATATTTCCTATCTACTGACCGGTGATTTCAATACGGGTCCCCGGGTATCAGTCGATAACTATAATCAGATGATAGAAAATGATTTTCATGATTCATTTGCTGTTGATGAAGAGGCAAAAGGCAAAGATCCGGTTCAATTTACCTGGGATTCAAATAATATTTTTAACAGATTAGGCTTTTTCAGGTCTTCGCCGTCTCAGAGAGTTGACCATATCTTTATTGACAAAAAGGACTATTTAAAGAAATATGAGTTAGTTGATGCAAGAATAGTCTTAGATGATATCTGGTTTACTCCTGACAAGACAAAAAAGAAAATTCCTTTATCAGACCATTACGGTCTATTCGTAAAACTAAATCAAATTAAAAACTAATGTCAGATTTTATTCAAAAATTTATTGAAGGATTAAGTCCGTGGTTTTTTAACCACGGGGTTAAGATTGTTTTCATTTTAATCGGCGCCTATGTTATCCGCCGGTTTGCCGGAGTTGTTATCGATAAAATTATTAGAAAAGCAGTTGTTCCGGATAATTTCCTCAGCCCGGAAGCCGAGAAAAAAAGAGAAGATACTTTAATTGTTGTTTTTAGCGGAACTTTTAGGGTCATTATCTGGTTAGCGGCCGCTTTAATGATTGCGGCCGAGTTCGGAATAAATATTGGTCCGCTTTTAGCCGGAGCTGGTGTCGTTGGCTTAGCGGTTGGCTTTGGCGCTCAATACATTATCCGTGACTTTTTCACCGGTCTTTTCATAATCTTAGAAAACCAGTATCGGGTTGGCGATGTTATCTGTGTTGGGGATGTTTGCGGAAGCGTTGAAGATATTAATTTAAGAACAACCATTTTAAGAGATACTGATGGGGCGGTTCATCATATTCCCAATGGGGAAATCAAGGTTGCGACCAACAAAACCAAGGGGTTTGCCCGGGTTAATCTGGTTATTGGCGTGGCCTATGATACTGATATTGAAAAAGTTAAAGAAGTCGTTAATTCTGTTGGAGAAGATATGGCCAAAGATCCGGAATGGAAGGATAAAATCCTAAAAGCGCCTGAATTTGTCCGGGTAGATAATTTCGGGGCTTCTTCAGTTGATATTAAAATATCTGGCGAAGTTAAACCACTAGAACAATGGGGTGCTTTGGGCGAACTACGAAAAAGAATTAAAGATGCTTTTGACAAAGAAGGAATTGAAATTCCATTCCCTCATAGGGTCATTAGACAGAAGAAATAGGCCGATGTTTGACATTGAGAAAATAATCTGCTAATTTAATGAGGCGGGTTATTTTTTTATGCCCCGCCAGGTTAGAAATGCCAACAATTCATCAATTAGTCAAAAGAAAAAGAAAGAATCCTAAAGCAAAACCGAAAGCGCCAGCTCTCCGGCGCGGTTTTAATTTGAAAAAAAACAGACCAACCAAATACTCTTCTCCTTTTAAGAGAGGAGTTTGTACCAAAGTCTATACCGTCACTCCCAAAAAGCCGAATTCAGCTTTAAGAAAGGTTGCCCGAATTCGTTTAACCAATGGCATGGAAGTTACCGCCTATATTCCCGGCGAAGGACATAATTTGCAAGAACACTCCGTCGTTATGATCCGGGGCGGACGGGTTAAAGATTTACCCGGTGTTCGCTACCATGTTGTCCGAGGTGTTTTGGATACTTCCGGGGTTGAAGGCAGAAGGCAGAAAAGAAGTAAATATGGAGCCAAAAAACAAAAAGCCGGCAAAGCTCCGGCAAGTAGCAGTGAAGAAGCCGCGCCTGAGGCTGCTCCTGAACCAACCGAAGAGAAACCAGCTGAATAATTATGCGAAGAAAACGAAAATACAAAAAAGATATTAAACCAGACCCAAGACACAATAATGAGTTAGTGGCTAAATTTATTAACCACCTAATGAAAGACGGAAAAAAGTCTACTGCTCAAAAAGTTGTCTACGGGGCTTTTGATATTATTAAAAAACAACCAAAAGGCAAAGAACCTCTTGATGTTTTTGATTTAGCCATTAAAAACGCCTCTCCTTTGGTTGAAGTTCGGTCAAGGAGAATTGGCGGAGCCCGTTACCAGGTTCCAAGAGAAGTCCGGGGAGAAAGGAAGATTAATCTAGCCATGCGCTGGATTATTAAAGCCGCCAAATCAGGCAAAGGAAAACCGATGGCAGAAAAATTAGCCAAAGAATTGATTGAAGCCTCGAAAAATGAGGGAACAGCAGTCAGAAAGAAAGAGGATACTCATAAGATTGCTGAAGCCAACAAGGCCTTTGCCCATTTTGGCTGGTAAGGCACCCTACTAATTTACTGATTGCTACTAATATTACTAATAAGAATAATAAATTTAATGCTAGGCGCAAATAAGAAAAAGATTATCAAATTAGTGTATCCCGATCTTAGTTATAAGATTATAGGAATATTGTTCAGCGTTTTTAATGAATTGGGTTATGGATATCAGGAAAAATATTATCAAAAAGCTATAGCAATTACATTTAAGGAAAATGAGATAAAATTTAAGGAGCAGGTTTTCACGCCCCTCGAATTCAAAGGCCAAAAGATAGGAGGATATTATCTGGATTTCCTTATTGAAGATAAATTGATTTTAGAGATAAAAAAAGGCGAAAGATTTTCAAAGACTAATATCGAGCAGGTCTATGCTTATCTTAAAAGATTTAATTTAAGGTTAGGAATTATAGCTAATTTTACCAAGGAGGGATTGAGATATAAAAGAATTATAAATATTAAATAATTAGTAAAATTTGTAAAGATTAGTACATTAGTAGGATTATATGAGGAAGTATTCATTAGAAAAAACCAGAAACATTGGCATCATTGCCCATATTGATGCCGGCAAAACTACGGTAACGGAGGGCATTTTGTATTTGACCGGACGGACTCATAAGATTGGAGCTGTTCATGAGGGCGATACCCAGATGGATTGGATGGCCCAGGAAAGGGAAAGAGGAATTACTATTACTTCAGCCGCAACAACCTGCTTCTGGAAAGCCAAGCATTACCCAGCTGATGATGAACACAAAATTAATATTATTGATACCCCCGGCCATATTGATTTTACCGCCGAAGTCCAGCGCTCTCTAAGGGTTTTGGACGGGGCTATCATTGTCTTTGATGGCAAAATGGGAGTTGAGCCCCAATCAGAGACAGTCTGGCGCCAGGCGGACAAGTTTGGCGTTCCCCGAATGTGCTTTATTAACAAAATTAACCAAACTGGTGGTAATTTTTACAAAAGCCTGGATTCTATTAGGGAACGATTAAGTTCTAATTCATTTCCGGTTCAATTGCCAATTGGTTTTGAAAAGGATATTTCCGGTATCATCGATTTGGTTAAAATGAAGGCCTACCTTTACAAAGATTTTCATGACAAAGAATTGGTTGAAGAAGAAATTCCGGATGACTTGAGAGAAAAGGCGGAGAAATACAGGAATGAGTTACTTGAAAAGGCGATTGAAATAGATGATAAACTGGCTGAAAAATATCTGGACGGAAAAGAGATTTCAGAAGATGAATTTGTCCAGGCCATCAGAAAAAGCACTTTAGCTGGAAATTTCTTTCCGGTTTTTAGCGGTGATGGACGAGGAGTAATTGTTGAAACACTTTTAGATGCCATCATTAACTATCTCCCCTCACCAATTGATTTACCGGATGTTAAAGGAGTTGAACCCAAGACCGAGGAAGAAGTTGTCCGGGAGACCAAGGATGATGCTCCTTTTTCTGCTTTGGCTTTTAAAGTTGCAACTGATCCATATGTTGGCCAATTAACATATTTCAGAACCTATTCCGGTGTTTTAGAAAGCGGTTCATATATCCTCAACGCCACAACCAACAAGAAAGAGAGAGTTGGCCGGATTGTCCGAATGCATGCTAATAAGAGAGAAGAGGTTAAAGAGGTTTATGCCGGGGATATTGCTGCTATTGTCGGTCTGAAAGGGACAACAACCGGTAATACATTAACCGATGTTGACCACCCGGTCATTTTAGAAAAGATTGAGTTTCCTGAACCGGTTATTTCTATTGCCATTGAACCCAAAACCAAGGCTGACCAGGAAAAAATGGCCTTGGCTTTAAGGCGATTAGCAGAGGAGGATCCGACTTTCCAGGTCAAAGGTGACCCGGAAACCGGCCAGACCATCATTTCCGGCATGGGCGAACTTCATTTAGAGGTTCTGGTTGACCGAATGCTGAGGGAATTCAGCGTCGAAGCCAATATTGGAAAACCCCAGGTCGCTTACAAGGAGACAATCAAAGGCAGCGCTGAAGCCGAAGGGAAATATATTAAACAAACCGGCGGTCGAGGCCAATATGGTCATGTCTGGATAAAGGCTGAGTCCCAAGAACAGGGCCAGGGGTTTGAATTTGTTGATAAAATTAAAGGTGGAGATATTCCCCAGGAATATATTCCAGCCGTTGAAAAAGGTATTAGAGAGGCACTGGACAAAGGTATTCTGGCCGGTTATCCTTTAGTTGATATCAAGGCAACCCTTTACGATGGCTCTTTTCATGAAGTTGACTCATCGGAAGCGGCTTTTAAGATTGCCGGCTCGCTTGCTCTCCAGGAAGCGGTTAAAAGAGCCGACCCAATTATCTTAGAACCGGTTATGAAGCTGGAAGTTGTCACTCCGGAACAATTCATGGGTGATGTTGTCGGTGATTTGAATGCCAAGAGAGGCAGGATTGAAAAAATGGAAGACCGGGGAGAAGGCATTAACAAAACCAAGGTTATTGATGCCAAGGTTCCTTTGGCAAGTATGTTTGGCTATGCGACCCAGTTGCGTTCAATGAGCCAGGGACGAGCCAATTTTACCATGGAATTTGACCATTACGCTGAAGTTCCTAAAAACATTGCTGAGGAAATAATTGGGACGGACCAAAAATCCTAGCCAAAGGCGCTGGATTTTTGGAACCGGGCCATTACCCCGCCCCCTATACTCTAGTTCAATAGTTAAATAGAAGTTAAATAAAAAAAAGACTAATTGATATTATCTAAAAAAGAAGTAGGGCATAGGGGGCGGGGTGCTCAAATTTAATTACTAAATTTTCTTCGCTTGGCAGCTTGAAAATTTAGATAAATTTCGCATGTGGGATAAAATAAAAAGAATCTTGCAAAAGGAGGGAGATCAGTGTATCATAATAGAAGAAGGTCAGCCGTCTTATCTGGTTAAGAAACTGGAGAATGGCGATGAATCTGAAAAGGTTAATCGTGATATTGACCATCTCAAAGCTGAAGAATCCGAGGAAAAGCAGGAAGTTGAAATGACACAATCAGAGAATCAGGAAGTCAGAGTTGAAGATTTACCTTTTTAGGTATTGACTATTTGAAATATTTTTTGTAAGATTTGTCTATAAGAAAGACAAATAAATATATTAATATTAGCAAGAAATTTTGGATAGGAGCCAATTGAGTTTTTTATTGTCTTTTGTCTAATATTTTTTGTCAGGATGCCATTATGGCTGAAAAATTCGAAAGAACAAAACCACATATCAACATCGGGACAATTGGTCATGTTGACCATGGTAAAACCACTTAACAGCTGCTATTCTAAAGTGTTTGGCTGCTGCTGGTTTTACTGCTCAAAGCAAAGATGTTGATCAAATTGATAACGCTCCGGAAGAGAAGGAGCGGGGTTTGACTATTGCTGTCTCCCATGTTGAATACGAGACAGAAAAAAGGCACTATGCCCATATCGACTGTCCGGGTCATGCTGACTACATTAAAAACATGATTACCGGTGCTGCCCAGATGGACGGAGCAATTTTAGTTGTTTCGGCGCCTGATGGAGCAATGCCGCAAACAAGAGAACATATTCTCTTGGCCCGCCAGGTTGGTCTGCCGGCTCTAGTTGTCTTTTTAAACAAAGTTGACCAGGCTGATGATCCTGAGTTGGTTGACTTGGTTGAACAGGAAATTAGAGAACTTTTGAGTAAATATGAATACGATGGGGAAAATATTCCCATTGTTCGCGGTTCAGCCCTCCAGGCTCTTGAGTGCGGTTGTGGCAAAGACGATTGCCCAAAATGCGGTCCAATCCTGGAATTAATGAAAAAAGCTGACGAGCATATTTCCGAGCCAACCCGCCCGGTTGATGAGGATTTCTTAATGCCGGTTGAAGATGTCTTTTCAATTGAAGGACGAGGAACAGTTGCTACCGGCCGGATTGAAAGAGGCAAACTTAAAATCAATGACGAGATTGAAATTGTTGGAATGAAGGACACTCAGAAAACGGTTGTGACCGGAATTGAGATGTTTAACAAGTCCCTTGACGAAGGACATGCCGGAGATAATGCTGGTATTCTTTTAAGAGGTCTTAAAAGAGAAGATATTGAAAGAGGTCAGGTTCTGGTTAAGCCGGGTTCAGTTACTCCTCATCAGGAATTTGAAGGCGAGATTTATGTCCTCTCCAAAGAGGAGGGTGGAAGACACACCCCATTCTTTAAGGGATACAAGCCTCAATTCTACATCAGAACAACTGATGTTACCGGAGAAGTTACTCTGCCGGAAGGAACCGAAATGGTTATGCCAGGCGATACAGTTAATCTTAAGGTTAAACTAACTTCGCCGGTTGCCCTGGAAGCTAAACAGCGATTTGCTATCAGAGAAGGCGGAAAAACAGTTGGCGCTGGTGTAGTGACTAAAATAATCAAGTAACCGTTTTTTACCAAATCAAAGATTTGAATAAAACGGTTATCCTGAGCGTTATAGCGAAGGATCTAGTAGAGAATCAATAGATTCTTCACTTCGTTCAGAATGACATATTTAAAGATGGC
>CAZQMX010000006.1:0-33763 GCA_964594965.1 uncultured Candidatus Saccharibacteria bacterium
TGAGATGCTAAAATTAATTAATCACTAAACCGACAAATGTGTGTGCCTAATTCAGTAGTAGAATTTTGACACATCCGCCAGAGGCGGATTAATTTGACAAAGTCAAAATTTCACTACTGGGTCAATACAAGACTTCTTATTCTTACTCAACTATAATTTTAATCTTCTTCTCTTGTTTTGGTATCTCATTAGCCCAAAACGGCCAAAAAGTGACTTTGGCCTTTTCAATCTCTGGCTGACTGGTCAGATATTTTCTGACTTCAACTTCTTCTTTTCCAACCAAATTACTTTTAAGTTTATCCGTATCAATTTTGAAAGCCAAGTCTTCCTCTATTTCAAGAGAAAAACTTACCTCGCCTTTTTCCCAATTAATAGTTGGTTCCTGCCATTTAATCTTTTGGGTATCGGATAAAGGCCTTCTTTCCTCAGTAATCTGAGCAATCAGATTAAGGTCTATTAAGTCCTTTAAATCATCTTCTCTGTAAAGCAGGGCCCGGATAACCATATCAACCCCTAAATTAAATTTATCAGCCCGGTCATCTTCTTCGGCAGTAGAAGTAATATCGGCAATTTCTTCTTTCAGCCCGCCTTCCAATATTTTTAAATCACTCGGAATCTGTTCTTCCAGAGCCTGGCTGACTTCACCTTTTAATTGTTCAACTAAAATCTTTTCAGCCTGTTCCAGGTCTTCGGCCAAAACAACCTTGACCTTTTCAGTTGAACCGCCGGACATTGATTCTTTTGATTTGCCGTAGAAACTGGCGAATTTAGGACCGCCTTTAAACCCAGGAATGGTGAAATCAGCTGGGCCAATATTGTAGTCATTTCCCGGCTGGTCAGCAATAACCTCCACATCAATACTGCTGGCAATTATTCTTCCTTCTTCAATTTTTACTCCCGGAACAGTAATGGTTTTAGGTATTCTGAAAATCTTACCATCGGGTGATTCAAAACGAGTTGTTGCAACTAAAGTTTGATCGCTCGAACTGTATTCGTTATAGACGGTAATAGTTCCTCTTGCTTTTTCGTCTAATTGTTTTTCTCCTGTTGCCAGGAATTCCTGACTATTTGATTTAACTACCTTGACTTCCTGAAGAGGAAGGCGGTTCAGAATTTCATCAATTCTTGAAATACTGACTGTCCCAACTAAAGATAAATCAAAACTCTTTTTTTCAACCTTGGGAGTAATGGTAATTTCAGTACTGGGCAAGGTTAGATAAGCAACTACTCCCGAAACAACAACAGCCAGAATAATGAAAAAGATAAAAAGCTTTGACCATTTTAATCTTTTCCCTTCGTGTTCAACTCTGATTGGTTCCATTCTTGGAGGAATAATTTCTTCTAATCCCGACTGCGGTTTTGTTTTTTCACCTAAAATCCGGCGCCTGAAGAAATTAACTTTAACATCCTCTGGATCAACAATATCCATTGATTTTTTCTTTGTCTTTTTTGAAGAAAAAACATCAATACTTTTATTCTTCAAAGGAGCAAATCTGTCCAAGCCAGAAGGAGACTTTTTCCGGACTAACTCGGTAACAACCTCATCTTCTTCTTTATTCAACGAAGAGTTAATCTTTTCTTTTTCTTTATCCGATTCCATCTCTTCAACTAAAAGACCAATCATATTCTCCTTATCCTTGCCCAATCTTTCTTTTGGCGAAGTCAATGTTTTTACCTTAATTGCTTTGGGTTCTCTTTTTTTCTCTATTGGTTTGGCCTGAGCTAGTTCAACTGGAAAGTCATTTTCTTTTCTAACCCTAAAACCGACGTTCTCAGCCGCTTCTTTTTCCAAGCTATCTGTAACAATTAAAGTTACGTCTTTATCTAAAATATCTGCCTCTCGTTTGAGTAACTTCAAATTAATTGAACTCTGCCAAATTTGAGCCCCCCGGGGAATAACTAAACCAATCTCCTTTCCCTTATCATGGGCGAGTCGGTCGATAATGGAGACGATTTCCTCATTTGGTTCAATAAAAATGTTTTTCATAATTTAACGCATAAGTCGGGTCATCCGTCGTAGAATCGGCGGCATGACCTTATCTTCCTCCGTGGCAATTTCTAAAGTCAAACTTGCCAAAGCCAGAGGAGTAACATCTTCCGGTCCGTTCAAGCTATTGGTTCGATCAATAATATTTTCGATATGCCCTGGTTGAATAAAGCCAACCTGGGGTGACTGGGAAAAAGGGAATTTCTCCCACCATTGCCGAGCAACAGCTTCCTTTTTTAAAATATTCTTGACTCCGGGCAACAAACTTCCTCCTCCGCATAAGAGAATCGAAGAAGGAAAATACTCAGCCTGCTTAAAATCCTCTAAAATTAATTCTATTCCGTCAAACCAGATTTCCATATCTCTTTTTAAAATTTCATTGATTTTTCTTCTAACGCTCTGGCTCAATTGACGATAGCCGTAGCGAACTTTTATCTCCTCGGCTTCATTCATACCTAAACCGAGATTCTGGCAAAGCCGTTTGGTAAATGTTTGCCCAGCCAAAGCAAAGCTCTTTATTCCATCAACCCTGTTTTGGCGAACCAGGGCAACATCGGTTGTCCCTCCGCCAATATCAATGAAAATGGCGCCGGCGGTTGGATTAAATCCGGAACTCTTGGTTAAAGCATAAGGGTCGGCTACAACAGAAAGCAAATCCAGATTCAATTTTGAAGCAATGCTTTCCAATGCTTTCAAATGAACCAAAGGAGCGTAAACACTAAAAGTATTTAAAAATATTTCTCCTCCTTCAAAACCCAAGGGATTGGTTACCGGATAGCCATCAATCCTAATATCAGTTACTAAAGCATTAACCAATCTAATCTCAATTTCTGACTGACAAGTTTCGCAAGCCAAAATTTTCCGAGCTTTATCATAGGCCTTCCATTGGGCTTTTTGGATAATATTCTGGAGTTCAGCCAAATCAATCTTTTTTTCCGGCTCTTCTCTTTGAGAAGAAAAGGTTGTTGTTGAGCCTTTGACAAACTCACCCGCTACTCCAATGACTGCCCGTGAAGGTTTAATTTTAGCCATTCGTCCGGCCTCGTCAATTGCTTTCTGGCAAGTCAAAGAAACACCATCAATATTGGCTACTGCTCCGGCAAGCATATTATTTGACTGTTGTCTTGTCCGGGAGAAACCAACAACAATACCCTTTTTCTTTTTCTCATCACCTAAAACATCTTCTTCTATTTTAAAAATTAAAACCTTAACAAACTCTGTTCCGATATCCAAAGCCAAGAGATAATCCTTTTTTGATTTTAATCTCCCCATTTATATATTTTACAACATAACTTAGATTTATTCCAGCGCTGCTTTGATCCTCCTTATTCCAGCGCTGGAAGATTGTTCTTTGGTAATTTTAAAGTACCCTAATTCTCCAGTTTTCTCAACATGCGGACCACCACAGATTTCTTTTGAAAAAACTTGCCCTGAGTCTATCGAAGGGTCTTCTATCGTATAAACTTTAACTTTCTCTCCATACTTTGATTCAAAAACTCCGGTTGCTTTTTCCTTCTTGGCTTCATCCAAAGACATTTCCTGGCAAACAACCGGTAAATCCTTTTTAATAACTTCGTTAACTAATTTCTCAACTTCTTCTTTTTGCTTATCAGTCATTTTCTCCGGATGAGAAAAATCAAACCGTAATCTCTCAGCGGTAATATTACTCCCTTTCTGAAAAACATGGTCGCCCAAAACTTTTCTTAAGGCTGCCAAAAGCAAATGAGCAGCAGTATGAAGTTTCTTGGTTTCCTCACCAGCGTCAGCCAACCCACCTTTGAATTTACCGACCGAAGCCGTCCTTGATAATTCCTGGTGTTTTTCAAGTTCTTTCTCAAACTCCTCCAAATCAACCTTGACTCCCTTTTCTTCAGCTAGTTCCTGGGTCATTTCAATCGGGAAACCGTAAGTCTGATACAAATTGAAAGCATCCTTGCCACTAATTTCTTTTAGTTTGCTAAACTCCTTCAATCCTTTTTCCAAGGTCTGCCTGAATTTTTTTTCTTCTTTTTCCATTTCGCTCAGAATAAAATCCTTGTTTCCTTCAAGCTCTGGATAAATATCTTTATGAGTGTCAATGCAAACCTGGGCTATTTCTTTTGTAAAATCAGAACTAATACCTAAGGTTTTTGCCTGTCGGATAGACCTCCTGATTAAGCGACGTATCGTGTATCCCTGATCTACATTTGAAGGCGGGATTCCCCTGTTATCGCCCATTATGAATGTCGCGGATCGCAAATGGTCGGCAATGATACGAAAGCGTTTTCTAGTATCAACCCAACGTTGTTCTCCTTTTTTAATATACTCTCTGTCTGGCTTATCTCCATATTCAAGGCCTGACAATTCCTCAATTTTTTCTATAATCGGCTGGAAAAGATCTATTTTGTAATCATCATCCTTGTTCTTACCTAAAACAGCCGTTATTCTTTCCAGGCCAAGGCCAGTATCAATATTTTTCTGAGCTAATTCCTTAAAAGAACCATCCGGCTCCCTGTTATATTGCATAAAAACAATATTTCCCAGTTCGGTATACTTTCCGCACTGACAGGAAGGATTACAATTCTGACTACATTTTGGAATGCCAAAATCATAAAATATTTCTGAATCGGGTCCGCAAGGACCCGTTTCTCCAACCGGTCCCCACCAATTTTCCTTCTTTGGAAGATAAAAAACTCTTTCATCAGGAATGCCTAGTTTTTTCCAAATCTTTGCTGCCTCGTCATCACGCGGAGCATCTTTATCGCCTTCGAAGACGGTCACATTTATCTTTCCAATAGGAATTCCCAATTCCGAGGTAAAAAATTCAAGATTCCATTTGATAGCGTCTTCTTTGAAATAGTCCCCCAAAGACCAATGCCCAAGCATTTCAAAAAAAGTATGATGGAAACCATTTCCCACTTCATCTATATCATCTGTCCTGACGCATTTTTGAACATTAGCTAACCGCTTTCCTCCCGGATGCTTCTCGCCGAGTAAATAAGGAACCAAAGGATGCATCCCGGCTGTAGTGAATAAAACCGAAGGATCATTTTCAGGAATCAAAGAAGCGCTCGGTATGATAGCGTGGTTTTTTGACTTAAAAAAATCTAAATATTTTTGTCGTAATTCTTTTGAAGTCATATTATTCTATTTCCATATTATAACATTTCTGGCAATAAATGATTTCTTTTCTATTTGGAGCGTAAGGTGTCATAAATTTATTTTGACAATGCTTAATTTTGTGGTGGAGGTGAACTGCTGCATTTTGATAAATCTTGTTTTCTGAATAATTTCCAGCACATTGGCATTGGCGATAGTAAAGATTCATTAGGCCTATTCTTTCTGAAAATTTTTCTTTAAATCTACACGCTGGACATAAGCGTGGCAATGGAACATTCTGTTTCTGGTGAAATTTTAACTCACTAGGAATTATTCTAAATAATCCTATCCCATCACACCTATCTTTTGCTTCGTTCTCGCATTCAATAATTTCTTTTAAAATAGATTTGTTGACTTTTCTAATATCATCCGGCAAGTCAGCAGATTTAAGAGTCGCCTGATAATCTATTTTTTCTCTGTCATGCCAATTATACCCCCGCTTAATTGCTTTCTTTTTCGATATAGGAAAATAACAATTAGCATTTGTCTCATTATAACTATGTTTTGAAATTTCAATCGGGAAAAATTCTCCATACTTATACGCCCTTTTCCTCTTATCTATATACGGCACTTCGTTCATATGCTTTTTAATCTTAGGAACTAATTCTTCATATTCTTCTTTGCTGTATTGTTTGTTTAAAATACAATACTTTTTATGACGAAGACCAACACAACCGAAAATATCGTGAGAGTTATAGCATTCTGTCGAATAATTAATATTAAAACAATTACTTAAAGATGTGGAACAAATAATATTGCTACCTGATATAACAAAACCACACTCGTACAACAATTCAGACTTAACCCCACTAGCGTCGACATCGTAACTATCTTTTAGGCCATAGCCTGTCTCGAGAGTATATTTACAATCTTCAACGTTATATTTGGCATCAAAACAAAAATGACAATTCTTACTTGAATGAATATCATCTCCTGAAACATCAACTGATTTCAATGTCCGAGCCCAGGCCTTAGGAAATCTCAGAATAAACTTATTAACTTCTTTTTTAAGCTCGGATAATTTTTGATAATTCCCTAAATAGTATTTCTTAATTTCCTTTTGATATTCAGATTTGGTATAAGGCTTATTGAAAATATGGTACTTTTTGTTTCTTAAATTAATACAACCGAAACAATTCTGGCAGTTACGACAATCATAGAGAAAAGTCGAATCAATGCAGCTATCAGAATAAAAACTAAAAGCCAGATTATATGAACTATTACAATTATTGCATTCGTAAAGACCCTCAGAACCAACAACCATAAAACAATCAACACAATCTTTCGAATCAACCACTCCAATATCATAAAGACAATTTTCTGCTCCAAGAGCAGAGGACATATAACAGTCCTTACTGTCAATTATTCCATTGCAGTAATCGCAATTAACCGAATTGATAATCCTCAAGCTTGGCCAGGGAATTTCTTTAGACAAATTGTCAAATTGCTCAAAGAATGGTTTCTTAAAATCATATTCTCTGCCATAATCCATTGGATCCCACTTGTCTGACCACCAGACTTTCTGATCATAGACTTTATACAAACTATCTTTATGGAAAATGGAAACTATATCCCTGTCAGAAAAATCACACTTTCTTTTGTATAAACTTCTTGGGTTTCTAAAGGCCGATCTTCTAATCAATCTGCACTCTGGACAAAAAGTCGGTTCTGGAACACCAATCTTTTTGTAAAACTTAAAATCCTCCGGTTCGATAGTAAATTTAGATTTACAAACTTGGCAAGTTTTAGTTCTGACCATGTTGGACTCCTATTCTTTAATCAGCTCCTTGGGCTTGAATTTCCGGCTAAGATAAATAAACGGGGTGTCTAACAGGGCCAACAATACTTTAAAGACGAAGGCAGCTATCATTAACTCTATTAAATTTGAATATATTCCATAAAATGCTACCGGATAAAATACCAAGACATCCATAAGTTGGGTGGTGCTGGTGCTGCAAATATTGCGCAGCCATAATTTCTTCCCCTGTGTTTTCTGCTTAATTTTATGAAAAAGCCAGATATCAAAGTGTTGCTCAACAATAAACATAACGAAAGCAGCCAGCAAAACTCGCGGCGCTATTTCCAAGATTGCCTTTATATGTGGCTGGATAAAATCGACCTCGTGTGGAGTCAATACCACAGAAATTGATGTTATAACGCCGATGACAACACTTACTACCACCGCCAGCCAGACAAGGCTATGGGCATCTCTTTTTCCATAATGTTCTGCAATCAAGTCTGTGGTAAAAAACAAAGCCGCATAAAAAAGCTCCATCAGAGCAAAGGCAAACCCAAATAAACTTATAACCATTGGTGATATAAAGAATGCCAGTGTGCCAACAGTGGCCATAAAGGCAAAAACATAGTTTCTCCCAAGCCTAAAGGCAAAAAGAGCCATTACAAGGACCAATAAAAATGTTGAGAAAAATATGAGTTCATTCATAGATCTACATCCCTTAGAAGGCGTTGGTTAATTCTATTTTTAAACTAAACCAATGGCTCTATATCCTCATCCCCTTTTTCCTCTTTTTTCTTCGTCACTTCTTCAACCTCTTCCATTTCTTTTTTAACTCTTTCTTCATCTTCTAATTTCTTTTTAACTTCTTCTAAAGGAAGAGCATATTTTTTCCTGCTTACCTGAATAATTTCTTCCTTATAGGATTCGTGAGCAGCCGGTAAAACCTTTAATGTTTCAGCAGAAAAAGGATCAAAGGTTTCCCCATCAATGGTCATTTTAATATAGAATTCCCGAGTGCCCAGATTAATCATATCCTCGGCGTTAAAAACCGGAGTCATTTCTTTAGATAGCTTGTCGGCATCATCTCCTCCGACCCGGAAAGTGACTATTGTTCCAATATTACCCAAGACCGTTGCTAGGACCTGAGGGATTAACTGAGCCATATACTGATGGGCAACAGTAATAGAAAGCCCGTACTTCCTTGATTCGGTGAATAAGTTCTCAAAAGTTGTTGTAATTAGATTATGAAACTCATCAACATACAAATAGAAATCTTTTCGGTCCTCTTCTTTCATTGATGCCCGAGCCATACCGGCCTGATAAAGTTTAGTAACAAACATTGAACCAAAAAAACTGCTGTTTTCTTCGCCTAATTTTCCTTTTGACAGAGAAATTAAAAGAATTTTCTTCTCATTCATTATTTCTTCCAAATCAATCTTGTTTTCTTTCTGGCCAAAAATATTCCGCATCATTGGATTTGAGAGAAACTGGCTTAATTTATTAACCAAAGGAATAATGGCCTCTGTGTCAAATTTTTCAGACCAGTCGGCAAATTCTATTGCCCAGAATCTTTTAACCATGTCATCTTCAATATAGTCAATAACTCTTTGGCGATAATTTCTGTCTGTCAGCATAGAAATCATCCCCCTCATAGTCGCCTCCGGATAATCAAGCAAAGCCAAACAAGTAAACCTAAAAACATGCTCCAAGCGGGGAGTCCAGTTGGCGCCAAACTGCCTTTCCAAAACTTCAAGCAGCCCCTGGGTAACCTGATGCTTCAACTCGGGACCAACATTTAAAAGAGGATTGAAAGAGACCGGAAAACCTATATCTGACGGGTCAATTAGAATGACATTATCAATTCTTTCTTTTGGAATAAAATTTAAAACATCCTCAATCAAATCTCCATGAGGATCAATCAGGCAAACTCCGTGACCATGAGCAATATCCTGGCGGATTAAGAGTTCCAAAAACTTGGATTTGCCGACGCCGCTCTTTCCAACCGTATAGATATGCCTTCTCCGGTCTCCTCTTTTAATGCCGAAGATGAACTTCTTTTCTTCCAAAGCAGCTTCGTAATTAGTCCGCCCAAAAAAAGAGCACTCTTCGGCTTTGACTCTTCCATAAATCGGCAATTCCGGAGGAGGCGGCGCGTATTTAATTTTCCTCAGTTTTTCTGCGGTCATAATAAAATTATACACCAAAACACAGAATAATCAATTCACGACTTGCGAAGTCGATAATTAACTGACCTCTTTATTATAGCATTTCTCGCAATAGACAATCTCCTTTCTTTCTGGAGCATAAGGAGTTTGGAAAGTATTAGGACAATGCTTTCTCTTATGATGTGGATGTTCTATTTGGTTTTTATAAATATTAGAATCATCGCTGTGTCCAGCACATTGGCATTTTCTATGCCAAAGTCTATTTGGATTCTTTCGATCAATTTGATTCTTATAACGACAACTAAAACAAAGGCGGGGCAAGGCGATATTTTGTTTTTTATAAAATTCGTACTCCATTGGGATAACGCGAAAAACGCCATTTCCACAGCAATTTTTTCCATTTGCGCATTCTATGGTTTCTTCTAATATTGACTTATTAATATCTTTAATATTATCAGCAATATCTTCAGTTCTAATGGTCGGCTCGTACTTGGGCTCAATGCTTTCAAGCCAATTATACCCCTCTTCTGAAATTTGTTTTTTAGTTAAGGGGAATTTCTCCTGACCAAATGATTCATTATACCCGAAAGGAGAAAACTCTATCGGAAAGAACTCTCCGTACTTATAAACTCTTCCCTTTTTGTCTCTATAGGGCATGTCATTCATATGTTTCTTTATTTTAGGAACCAATTCTTCGTATTCTTTCTTGGTGTATTGTTTATTGAAAACACAGTATTTTTTGTGTCGAAGTCCGCTACAACCAAACAAATTAGAAGAATTAAAACAATGATAAGAATACTCAACATCATAAACGCTATCTATTGTATAAATTGAGAAAAAAACTCGACGAAGACTTAGTCCAGCACTAACTACTTCATAGAGTATCTCTGAATTGGTCCCGCCGTCAAAAATATCGTATCCATCTTTTAAGTTGGTTCCTCCGGCAATAACATATTTACAATCCTCCGCTCCCATTAATATATCGTAACAGTAATGACAGTTTTTAGCGTTTTTAATATAGTCTCCCGAAGCATTACTGGACTTATATATCCTGGCAAATCTTCTGGGAAAATCTGATTTAAATCCATTAAACTCTTTTTTAATCTTTTCTAAACCTGAAAAGCTGCCTAAGTCGTATTTTTTTATTTCCTTCTCATATTCTTTTTTAGGATAAGGCTTATTGAAAATATGATACTTTTTATTTCTCAACCCAACACAAGCAAAGCAATTCTGACAGTTTTTACAATCATACAAGAAAGCAGAATCAATGCATTCATCAGAATATTCGCTGAAATAGACATTATAGCATTGGTCGGAAAACATATTATCATAGCAATTTTCATTTTTTAACACCCAGTAACAATCAAAGCAGTTTTTTGAAAGTCCGATCACCGAGTAAGCAGAATCTTCCGTATTGTTTCCAGCACAATAGTAACAGTTTTTACAATTAGCAGTTGCAACACAATAATCACAATCAACTGAATTAACATTTAAATTACGGGGTTTGGGAACCGCTTGAAGCAATTCATTAAATTGCTCAAAAAATGGCCTTGAAAAATCATAATCTTGACCATAATCTATTGGATCCCATTTGTCTGAATACCAGATTTCTTGCTTATAGACCTTTGAAGGGCTTTTAGGATGAAAAATTGTAATAATATCTTTTCCGGAAAAATCACATTTTCTTTTATATAATTTCATTGCATTCCAAAAAGATACTCTCCTCTGCATCCGACAATCCGGGCAAAAAGTTGGTTCTGGAACGTCTATCTTTTTGTAAAACTTAAAATCTTCCGGTTCAATAATGAACTTTGATTTGCAATTCTGACAGGTTTTAGTTTTTTTATTCATATTACCCTATTTCATTTACATAACATTTGTGACAATAAATTTTTAATTCTTTCTGCTTCTTGGGCGGATAGGAAGTATCCATTTCTTTTTTACATTTATCGCATTTATCTTTCCATAATTTGGTCGGGTTTCTTTTTTTAAATCTCTCTATCATTCTTTGATAAGGATGTTTAGTTGGGAGGGGCAAGTTGTGTTTCCTATAGAATTCTAATTCTGATTTAATTAATCTGAATGGCTTTCCAGTTATTTGGCAAATAATGACCTTATCTAAAATATTATCCTGAACATTCTTGATATCTTCGGGTAAATCTTTAACTTGAATAGACTTTAATCCTTTTAAATCAATTGGTGTTTTGGGTTCGTCATACCATTGCCAACCATTCTTTTTAACCTGTTTCCTGGTCAATGGAAATTCAACCATGGCATAAGTATCATTATAGGGCTGAAGGGCTTGGGATAAGGGAAAAAATTCCCCGTACTCTTTATCTTCCAGCATTTTGGCTTTAATCTTATCTAATAATTGATAGTATTCCTCTTTTGAATATTGTTTATTAAAAATATAATACTGCTTATTCCATAAAGAAAGACAACCAAAACAATTCTTACAATTAAAACAATTTAGAGAATATTCAATATCTATACAGTTTTGAAGAAAGAAAGAAAATTTAATATTATTTGAATCATAAATTTCAATAGCTTCGTAGGCCAGAGAAACATTTGGGCCAACAATGTACAAATCAGAACCGTCATTGATTTCTCCGACATCGGTTGAATAGCGAATATTTTCAAGTTTTTTTGACGAGGTAATAATAGTCAGGAAAACCTGATAACAATTTTTAGCATCATAAAGTTTATCTCCAACAGAATTAATATTTGCCTGGTCAACTTCTACATTTTCCCTAATAGCGTTTTTAAGAATTTTCTCAAACTTTCTTTGGTATTTTTTTAAAACATCCTGATTGCCCAAATTGATTTCTTTCATCTTCTCTTCGTATTCTTCTTTTGTTAGTTGCTCATTAAAAAAACAATATTTTTTATGCCTTAAATTAAAACAACCGAAACAATTCTGGCAATGCCGGCAATCATAGAGAAAAGCGCTATCAAGACAATTTTCGCATTCCTGGCAGAAATGAGAGTTATAGCATTTGTGACAACTAACTATCTGATAACATTTTTCACAGGATTCCACATCTAATGAATCCAGGCAATCTTTTGAAAAGATAACCCAGAAACAATAATTCAGATTCTCGCCTTCAAACATCATAGAACTGAAATATGAATCTTTGACATCTGAAGCGCAAATTACATAAGGACTGTTAATATTTGTTTGATGACTGCCAAGAATAGCAGGATGGGGAACTTCTTGATTGAATTTTTTAAACTGTCTGAAAAATGATTTCTTTAAGTCATAATCTCTGGCATATTCCTCCCCGCCCCATTTTTTAGACCACCAATGTTTTAGGTCGAAAATTGCATAGGGACTCTGGGGAGCATAGGTTGAAATAACTTCTTCGTCTTTATGAGCAGCACATTCCTTTTTATAGAACTTCAAAACATTATTAAAAAACCCGTATCGCCTTTGTTTTCGGCAATCAGGACATAATTGAGGAAGAGGAACCCGTAATTTCTTATACATCTCAATATCTTCCTTAAAAACTTCAAACCTGCTTTTACATTGTTGGCAGGTTTTTTTACTTGGTTTTGATTGACTAAGAATTTTATCCAATTCCTGGTCAAATTGTGGAGTTTTTGATTCCATATTAACTAACTTCCTTGTTATAGCATTTTTCGCAGTAGACAATTTCCTTTCTCTCTGGAGCATAAGGAGTTTGGAATTTAGTTTGACATCCTTTTTTCATACATTGTCTTTTCCATAACTTCATTGGATTTCTTTGCCTAACTCTTTTATTATGACGACAATCAGGGCACAATCTAGGCAAAGGAAGATTTTGCTTCTGGTAGAACTTTAGCTCTGGAGAGATGAGACGGAAAACTCCAGAGCCCTGACAATTTTTGTTGTCGCAGGCGATAATTTCTTTTAAGATAGAATTATTAACATCTTTGATATGATTGGGTAAATCCTTGGTCTTGATTGTCACTCTGTATTCTGGCTTGGGTCTATCGCGCCAAATGTGTCCTTTTTCTATCGCCTGTTTTTTAGTTAATGGAAAATATTCATTGGCTAAAGCCTCGTTGTAGGCATAAGGAGATATTTCTGCAGGCAAAAACTCTCCATATTTATATACCCTTCCTTTCTTATCTATATATGGCATCTCATTCATATGCTTTTTAATCTTAGGAATCAACTCTTCGTATTCTTTCTTAGTGTATTGTTTGTTTAAAATACAGTACTTTCTATTACGCACCCCGGCACAACCAAAAAGATCGGAAGCATTTTTTGCGCCAATAGTATATTCGATATTATAAAAACCGAGATCAAGAGTTTTTATATTTTTTGCTAAATTCATCCAAGAAAATTTTATTTGATATCCTCCAGCTTCCTCAACCTCGTAACAAAGCTCTCCTCCAGCCACAGCTATATCATAACAATCCTTACTTGGACAAAAGAGAATTAATTGGCTGTATCTCATATCTTGGCCATCTTTAATTGTATACGAGTCAAAAACGTTTTTGGAATTGTAAATATCTTCTCCAGTAACATTAACGTTTTTTCTACCATGCATAAATTTGACCGGATGCTTTAACCAAAAATCATTTGTCCTCTTTTTTAAAGCAAAGGTGTTTTTATAGGAACCAAGATTAAACTCTTTAAGTTTTTTAAGGTATTCTTCTTTAGAATAGGGCTGGTTGAAAATATGATACTTTTTATGTCTTAAATTAACGCAGCCAAAACAATTCTGACAGTTAATACAATCCCGGCAGAAATATACTTCCTGGCAATCAGCGCAATTTGAAGAAAAATGAGCCTGATAGCATCCGGCCAACATAAAACCCTCATAACATAGTTCGCATTTAGACAGATCTAAATTATCGTAGCATTCTTTAGAAAACTGTATATTAGTCCCGTAAGCGCAGTTCTCAGACATGCCAATATTGAAAGTAAGGTAACAATTCTTAATATGTCCGGCAGCAGTAGAATATGGACTATCAATTGCTTCTACCACAAAATTATGAGGCAGCCCTATTTTAAGCATTAATTCCTTCAATTGCTCAAAAAATGGTTTTGAGAAATTATAATCTTTCCCATATTTCATTGCATCCATTTTATCAGACCACCAATAATCCTGATGATAGATCTTGTAGGGTGACTTTGGGGAAATACAGGAAAAAACCTCTTTGTCATATTCTTCTATCTTTCTCTTATGTAACATTCTTCCACTTCTAAAAGCCAACCGTCTTTGCGCTCGGCAAATTGGACAAAAGGTTGGCTCCGGTACGTCAACCTTCTTGTAAAATGCAAAGTCAGCCGGTTCAATGGTGAACTTTGATTTGCAGTTTTGGCAGATTTTAGTTTTTTTAGTCATAGTTCAATCTTAACAAAAAAAACAGTTCTGACAATGATAAATTCATCTTAAGAACTGTTCCCTACTTTTCTGTTTTAACATTAGCCTCTTTCAGGGTATCTCTTAGACCTTCTAAATCGACTTCTTTTCTTTCTTTTTTCCTCTTAAAAGAAACTGGATCGTTTTTTAAAGCGTCGTTTAGAGAAACAGTCGGTGGAGTTTCAATTTTCTTTTGCTGAGGAGAGTTTGTCTCTTTTGCCTCGCCGCCAAATTCAATTCCAAGTTCCTTTAATTGGGCCGGTTGTTCTACTGGCTTAGATGGCTGACTGGTTTTGGGCTTGAATTTAAGAGGAGCTTCTTCGCCCTTCCTAACCTTTTCTAGGCAATCGCGACAGTAAATCGGTCTTTTTCCATCTGGTTGGAAACTAACACTGGTGTCAATGCCGCAACTCCAACAATTAGTTTTGTATTTTGGCGAAGTTGATTTTTCTTGTTTTTCCCTGTTTTCCTTTTCTTCCTCCTGGGACTGGGAAACTCCGCTCCACTTGGTAATTTTTTCTTCAACCTCTTTCTGTGAATTGGCATATCTTTCCCTTGAAACATTGACTATTTTCTCCCTCTGGTCAGTAGAACCAATATCTATTGGCGGCAGGGTTTTGGCTGAGAAAGGCCGGCGATTAACACCATCAATCATTAGTCGCAGATAGACGCAGTAGTTTTCTAAATTAACTAGGTCCTGGATGTTAAATTCCGGAGAAAATTCCTTTTCCAGGAATTCAGCATCAGCCGCGCCAACCCGAAACGAAAGCAAAGTGCCAACGTTGCCAAAGACCGCGTCCCTAACCTTGGTCGTTGTCTCGGTTACTAATTGGCCAATATATTGATGGGCGATAATCAGATTAAGACGATATTTTCTGGCTTCGGATAAAACGCCGGCAAAAGAATCAGTAGCAAAGTTCTGAAACTCATCAACGTACAAATAGAAATCTTTTCTCTCATCTTCCGGAATTCTGACTCTTTCCATGGCAGCTAATTGAATTTTTGTAATGAGCATTGCTCCTAAAAGAGCAGAATTATCTTCTCCGACTCTTCCTTTAGAAACATTAACCAAAAGAATTTTCTTGTCATCCATGATTTCAGGAATTCTGATTGTGCTCTTTGACTGGCCAACAATATTACGAATCAGTCCGGTAGAAAGAAATTGTCCAACTTTATTCTGAATTGGAGCAATGGCTTCATTCCTGAATTGGTCCCGCCAACTGGCATATTCATTAATCCAAAAGGCCCGGACAACCGGATCTTTAACATTATCAATAATTTTCTGGCGGTAATCCTTGTCAACCAGAATCCTCAAAATCCCTAAAAGAGTTGTTCCTTCGGTATCCAAAAGAGCCAAAACACAATTATTCAGAATATATTCCATTCGGGCTGACCAGACATTTGCCCACATTTTAGTGAAAATACCCATTAGGTCAGAAGCAACCAAATGTTTGTATTTCGGATCAACAACTTCCAAAACATTGAAGCCAATTGGGTATTCGGTATCAGCCGGGTTGAAGTAGACGACATCGTTAACCCGATGGGAAGGAATTTTATCAACAACTTCTTCAACAAATTCTCCGTGCGGGTCAACAATACAAATCCCTTGGCCATTCTGGATATCCTGAAGGGCCATGTTTTTAAGAAGAACGGTTTTACCAACGCCGGTCTTACCGATAATATACATGTGTTGGCGCCGGTCATTCTTCTTAATACCAAAAGTCTTATCTTCTCCCCGAAAATTAGTTTTGGCAAAAAATGTAATATTATTCTCTTCCATATGCTAATTTTATCTAAATTTATGAGTTAAATTTATTTAACGAAATGAATTTAATAAGAAAATCTTGCACCCCGCCCTCTGAGCTCTAACCCTTGTCAGAAGAATATAGATAGTAAGATTCATTTTTTTTCTGTGGTCATTGATTAGAGTGTAGAGGGCGGGGTAAAGAACTGTTTGGCTAAATTCCTAACGGAATTTAGAGCCAGTTCTTTATTCTGTAGGTAAATCAACTGGCGCTTCGCGCTTTCTGGCTTCAACCTTAGGCGCTAGTGGCGCCCTAACTGTTTCAATTGGGAAATGATAAATCGTGGCCAGTTCTTCGACATTAAGAACAAAAGGCTTGGTTCTTATAAAAATCCATCGAAGAATTGGCAATCGCTCGAAAAGATGATATTTTAAATACGGAATATTATCTGAATGCTGGATAAAATCTCTTTTTTTGTAATCAGCAAAAACTCTTTTAGCCCGATAACTTTCTCTCGGTCCTTTCAATTCAATCCGATAATCAAGAGCATCAGTTGATATTTTGCCACTAGCTTTAAAACCATTAAGATCCTGGGTATTAAGTTGCTTATAGGCGCCGGTGACCGCATTGACATAAGGCCTCTGATAAACATCTCTGTCAGCTAGATAAATGAATCGGATAATTGTATCATAGCCAAGTTTGGAAATATTTCTTTCTATGGCACTAATAGTCTCTTGTTCTCCCTTGGTTGTTGTCCATAAGAATGGGGTGTCTGTTTTTTTCTCTTCTCCGGCTGGAGCTTCAAGCGATTCGCCAGTTGCCAATTGGTGAGCAACCGACTTGGAAGCGTCTTTCCAGCCAATCGCTTCCTGCTTGATTAGTCCCTGCTTTTTTTCCTTTTTTCGGCCAACCAATTTATCCCTTAATTCTTCTCCTTTTTTTTGCCAGGCATCGCCGACTGGCCGGATTAGCGTCTGAATCCAAATTTGTTCCCTTGGTCCCATTTTAGACATTATCTCCATCAAAGTGGCAATCGGGTCAATTCGCTGCTCTTCTGACGTAGCTTCCTTTTCAAATTCAAAATAGGTTCGGATTGGATAAGCATCTTCCTTATTTAAAATATATTCCGTCCCCCAAAGATTGTAATTAGCATTAGGAATATCCTCTGGAACAGAATCAACATAATCCGCTACCTGGCTAATTTCTGCATCAGGATATTGAGCGTAAATATTAGATTCAATCAGGTTGCGAAACCGAGAAACAGTTCTGATATAGAAATGAATTTCTCCGCCCAAACTGACCATTTCCATGCTAAACCATCTCTGAACTTCTCCTGAAATATTTCTTTCCCACCAATTTTTCCCGCCCTGGGTGCCGTGTAAGCCACAAAAAAACTGCTCCATAGCCTGAGCGGTCTTTTTAATATCTTTTGGCGGAATAACTTCTAAAAGAATCCAATCCATTTCGTTGATATAGAGAGTTCTTTTCCATTTAAGCCAAAAGCCTTTGGTTAGATAAAATAGAAATAAAGGAATCCAAATCCACCAAAGGGATAATAAAAACCCTCCGATAAACAACAGGACACCGATAATAAATGAAAAAATTTGAAACAAAGAAGATGACATTGATAATTTAATATTACCAAAATTAGATAATAAGCGCCAGTAACTAATTTTTAAAAAACAGGTTTAAGTTCTTCCCTATTTTCCAATTAAAACATATTTGCCGTCTAAGTCTTTGGCAAAATATTTCTTGTTTTGAAGATTAATTAAAACAGTATTAGTCTTAGCCATTCGGGATTCTAAAACTTTTCCAAGAATATCTTCTTTGGCTAAAGGACCATTTTCTTTTAAGGTCTGGATAATGACGTCTTTGATTGTTCCGGGCTGATAACCCCATTCTTTCAAAGCATAAGTCCCCCGGCCAACAAGGATAAAGCGAGAATCTTTAATTAGTTCATTATGAACGGTCTGGGATTGAGCCAGGTTAGAACCAAGATTAGCAACATTAATTAAATCAGCGACTTCTCTGAAATGTAAAGGACGACCCTGTTCCTTCAGGACGATATAGGCTTTGTCTTTGGCGCCCCGGGGATTAATCTCGGGCCATTTGGAAAGACCAAAGTAGCCAAAATTATTCTGGCTAATTTGCTTGGTCGCATCAAGATAGGAATCCAAAGTTCTTTTGTTAATCTTTTTATTTAATTCTTTGGAATAATCCAGAATCTGACTTGAAGAAACCACTTTTTTTCCATTTTCAATCTTTTTAACTAAAAAATTAACTAATTTATCAGCTTGATTTAAGGCATCTTTCGAATTAGCCCAAAGAGGATAAAATTTATCTGATTCAACAAAACGCTGATAGGGCTGGCCCAAAGTCAGAGCAAAATAGACCGCCCCTCTGGCCGGA
This sequence comes from uncultured Candidatus Saccharibacteria bacterium, assembly GCA_964594965.1. Lineage (GTDB taxonomy): Bacteria > Patescibacteriota > Minisyncoccia > Portnoybacterales > UBA2143 > CAZQMX01. Next base: position 18,537 of record CAZQMX010000006.1, read on the forward strand.
TGAGAAGAATCAATTCCTGTTAAAGAGGAAAGTAATCTTTCTTCTCTGGCAACTCCACCTTCCTGATTTAGAAAATTATCAACCAAAGAAAAACTTGGTTTCAAAGCATTAATTGATTCTGATCTTTTTAAATCCGAAAAAGCGACTTCTTCTATTTGACGAACTCGCTCTCTGGTAATGCCATATTTTTGCCCAATCTCTTCTAAGGTCTTTCTTTGTCCATCCTTGAGACCGAAGCGAAGGGAAATAATATCGCGTGTTCTCTGGTTCGAAACATTTTTAAGCGCTTCGGAAACCATTTTTTCGTAACTTGTTAGAGTTGCTTTACTCATGATGAAAAAAGTTTAACACAATATCTTTTTCTAGTCAACCCCTACTCCCCATATCTCCTTCCCTGCCATAAAACAATCAAGGGACTGGTAATGAAGATTGAGGAATAAGTACCAATGATTATTCCAATAATTAGAGCTAGGGAAAAGTATTTAATTGTTTCTCCGCCCAAAAGGAATATCGCCAGGAGAACAAAAAGGGTTGTCAGGGCAGTATTAAGACATCGGCTAATGCTCTGATTGATGCTTAAATTAATCGTATCAGAAAAATCTTTCCAGTCGGTCTTTAAAAGGTTCTCTCTGGCCCGGTCAAAGATAACGATACTGTTATTAACAGAATAACCCAAAATAGTCAAGAAGGCGGCGACCAAAGGTAGCCCAATTTCAATTTGTTTGATTTCTCCCAGAATTGAGAAAAAGCCGAGGGTAATGAAAACATCATGGAATAAGGCGACAATTGCGACCAGGCCGTACTGCCAGGAAGCAACCGGCTTGGAAACTTTTCTAAAAGCCCAGGCAATATAGATAATGATTGCCAAAAGCGCCAGGCCAATTGCCCAAAGAGCTTTTCTCTTCAATTCAGAACCAATAACCGGACCAATTGATTCAAACCTCTCTTCTTCAACCGGACCAATCCTTGAAAGAATTTCTTGATGAGTTGGTTCATCAAGAGATTTTAATCTTAAAATTAATCCATTTTCTCCGGTTGGCTGTAAATTAATCTGTCCTAAATCCAAATCACTTAATTTTTCTTTGACCTGATTATTGGATAGTCTTCCTTCCAGAAATTCAACTTCAATTAAACTGCCGCCGGTGAAATCAATTCCTAATCTCAATCCAAAAATTATTAAACTTAATAAACTTCCCAAAATTAAAAGGGATGAAATGAAAAGATATATTTTCTTGCGCTTGATAATTTCTATCGCCATAGTTTTCTAATTTCTTCAAATCTGGTTCCAACAAAAACCTTTAAAAAATTCTTGGTAATAACAATAGCAGAGAACATGCTCAAAAGAACACCAATTCCCAAGGTCAAGGCAAATCCTTTAACTAATCCGGTAGCAAAAATATACAAGATTAAACTGGTAATAATGGTTGAAATATTGCCGTCGCGGATAGCTGGCCAGGCCCTTAAAAATCCTTCGTCAATACTGCCAGCTAAACTTTTGCCTGACCGGAATTCTTCTTTGAATCTTTCAAAAATTAAAATATTGGCGTCAACCGCCATGCCAATTGAAAGAATAAAGCCGGCGATTCCAGCCAAAGTTAGTGTTACCGGAATTAATTTGAAAACAGCCAGGATTAGAATAACATAGACAATTAAAGCCAAACTGGCCATTAATCCAGGTAGGCGGTAGTAAACAATCATAAAAAGCAAAACAGCGATAAATCCCCAAAGAGCGGCCTGAAGGGATTTATCCAAAGAAATTCTTCCTAAACTCGCTCCGATTGTCTGTTGATTAATTAAATTAATTGGAACGGGCAGAGCTCCGGCATTAAGACGCTGGGCTAGTTCCTTGGCCTCGGCTAAATTAAAACTGCCTGTAATTTCAGCTTTGCCACCAGAAATCGCTTCCTGGACAACCGGAACGCTAATTGGCATTCCATCTAAATAGATTGCTATTCGTTTACCAATATTATTTCCGGTCAATTCCTCAAAAATCTTACCGCCTTCGTCATCAAATTCCAGACCAACATGAGCTTGGCCGGTTGTCTGGTCAAATTGAAGTTGAGACCCTTTTAAGAACCTTCCGGTCAGTTGAGTTATTTCAAAGAATGGGTCTTGGAGTAAAATTCCCTCTTCCTCCGGGCTTATTTCCTCGCCTCTTTCCATTTTTTCCCTAATCTCTGTTTGTTTATTTAAAATATTCTCTGCTTCTTCCTGGGCCCTTTCTGTCCTGAAATCCAAAGAAGGCGTCTGGCCAATCATTTCAATTGCCTGAGAAACATCTTTAATTCCGGCCAACTCAACAATTAAACGATAACTCTCCCCAATCTTATTAACCTGAACAACCGGCTCTGAAACACCAAAAAGATTAACCCGCCTTTCAATTACATCTCTGACCCCCTGCATTGAAGCAGCATAATCCTCTGAAGGAACACTCGATAAATCAGCCTCGTAAATCAAATGTGTTCCGCCCTGCAAATCAAGGCCCAATTTAAAGGGTTGGTTAAAAAAATTAGGCAGTATTCTTGACCCAACATACCCATTAATCCAATTAGCTGGTTTATCCCATAAAGCCGGGGCATCAAAAAAAGCCGCTAAAAGAGCGACGAGGAGGATAAGAAAAATAGTCCCAAGAACCTTTCTATTTCTTCTGCCTCTTATCGGCTTGTCTGTCTTTTTCCTAAAAATTCCCATTACCTTAAACTAACTCATTTATTCATTTTTGTCAAAAAGTTTTTCTTTTTTCAATTCTTCCAGAATATCATCTGGAATAGGAATTTCTTGGCCAACCGGACTAATTCCCGGATAGCGCCAGGCAGAAATCATTTTCTTTTTCCGGCCAATCTGCTGATACATTAACCAGATTTCACTTGGTTTTTTTGTCCCGGCCGATTGCATTAAGGCAATTGTTCCCGGAGCAATTCCTTCTTCTTTTCTTTTTGAGCTTTTCAAAACCCGGCGGAGACGGCCTTCTCCCAAACCATAATAGCGCATCTTTCTTTTAATATGATTAGTCCAGTAAAATTCCTTTGTGTTTTCCGGTTCTTTATAAAACATATCATTTATTCATGCAGCATTTTTTATGCTTCTTCCCTGAACCACAAGGACAGGGGGAATTCCTCCCAACCTTATTCTTATCCTGAACTTTTGGGATGTGATGCTGATGTTGGTTGGCCGGAGCCAATCCAACCTGATAAATCATTTTAACCGCGGTTGCTTCAATTGAACCAAGTAATTGCTGGAATAATCTCATTCCTTCATTTTTGTATTCAATCAAAGGGTCCTTTTGGCCATAGGCTCTTAAGCGAACACTATCTCTTAAATGATCCATATTATCCAAATGGTCCATCCATAAAAGATCAACACTTCGAAGTAGAACAAATTTTTCTGCCTGTCGCATATTCTTTTTCCCTAATTCCTCTTCTTTTTTTTGATAAGTTTCAAGCATTTCTTTTTCTTTCCCTTCTGCCTGTTCTTTAATCATTTCTGTCATTTCTTCCTTAAGATTTTCTTTTTCCAAAATTTCCCTTCGTCTTTTATAGATTGTTTCTCTTTGTTTGTTTAGAACATCATCATATTCCAAAACATGTTTTCTCATATCAAAATGGTGACCCTCAATTTTTGACTGGGCTGATTCAATTGCTTTTGAAACTAATTTGTTTTCTATTGGTTGGTCATCAGGAACTTTTAATGTTTCCATTAATGATTTAACCCGGTCGCCGCCAAAAATCCTCATCAAATCATCTTCTAATGAAACAAAGAATTGGCTGGAGCCAGGATCGCCCTGTCTTCCGGAACGACCGCGCAACTGATTATCAATTCTTCTGGCTTCATGGCGTTCTGTTCCGATAACATGAAGGCCGCCTAACTGGACGACCCCCTCGCCCAAAACAATGTCAACTCCCCGACCAGCCATATTGGTTGCAACAGTGACAGCGCCTTTTTGACCGGCCTGGGAAATGATTTTGGCTTCCTGTTCATGATTCTTGGCATTCAAAATCTGATGGGAAACGCCTTCTTTCTGAAGATATTTGGAAAGAAGTTCATTTTTTTCAATTGAAACTGTTCCGACTAAAACTGGCTGACCTTTTTGATACCTCTCTCTAATTTCTTTAACCAATGATTCGATTTTGCCTTTTTCATTTTTGTAAATGCTATCAGGCAAATCCTTTCTTACCATCTCCTTATTAGTCGGGACAACGATAACATTTAAGTCATATACTTTATGAAATTCTTCGGCCGATGTTAAAGCAGTTCCGGTCATGCCAGCTAATTTAGGATACATTCTGAAATAGTTCTGGAAAGTAATTGAAGCCAAGGTTCGGCTTTCATGCTGGACATTAACTTTTTCCTTGGCTTCCAGGGCCTGGTGAAGCCCGTCGGAATATCTTCGGCCCGGCATTAACCGACCAGTAAACTCATCAACGATTATAACCTGGCCGTCTTTAACAACATAATCTTTGTCTTTTTTGAAAACAATTTCTGCTCTGAGGGCCTGTTCCAAATGATGGACATAGCGAATTCCCTGTTGGTAAATATTATCCATACCGAGCATTTTTTCTACTTTATTGATTCCCTCTTCGGTTAAGGTAACTGCCTTGGCTTTTTCATCTAATTGGTAATCAGTATTTCCCTTTAACTTGGGAACAATCGCAGAAAACTGCTGATACATTTTGGTTGATTCAACATCAGGCATGGAAATTATCAAAGGAGTTCTGGCCTCATCAATTAAAATACTATCAACCTCGTCAATAATGGCAAAATGGGGTTTTCTTTGAACCATTGTTTCCAGAGAGGGCGCCATATTATCCCTTAAATAGTCAAAGCCGAATTCATTATTGGTTCCGTATAAGATGTCTGCTTGATAGGCCTCTTTTCTTGAAACTTCTTTCAGGTTTTCCATTTCAATGCTGACCTCGTCTTTATCCGGCTTTGATTCTGGAGTGAATAAATATGATTTCTCGTGATTAAGGCAGGCGCAGGTTAATCCAAGTAAATGATAAATTGGACCCATCCAATTGGCATCACGCCGGGATAAATAGTCATTGACGGTGATAATATGGACACCATTGCCTGATAAGGCATTAAGATAAACAGATAGGGTCGCTGCCAGAGTTTTTCCTTCACCGGTTTTCATTTCAGCAATTTTCCCTTGATGAAGAGTAATTCCACCAATTAATTGAGCGTCAAAATGGCGCTGACCAATAGTTCGCTTGGCTGCTTCTCTAGTTAAAGCAAAGGCCTCGGGTAGAATATCATCTAAAGTTTTTCCATTTTTTAATTCCTCTTTGAAACTCTTGGTTTTTTCCTTTAATTTCTCATTAGAAAAAGACTCGAACTGGGGTTCGAGTTGATTGACCTCTTCAATCAGTGATTCCATCTTCTTCAGTTCCTTCTCATTGGCATCACCAAGAAATTTATTCAGTATAGACATCTTTATTTCCTTCTAAGAATTCGATTAACCTTTGAACCGCGAAAACGCGCCAGAGGGCTAACCTGCCAGAATTTTTTCCAGGAACGGGCTCCCCGGATAAACTTGGTTGCTTCCTTTTCCTTGTAATGCTTAATTTCCCGAGCCAGTTCATCTCTAACTAAATCAATTGCCGCATTCAAGGATTCTTCTGTTTTTTCAGCCCGGATCATATGTCCGTTCAAACCCAAATTAACTTCGGTCAAATAAATATCTCCTTTTCTCTGACCGCGGGTAATCATTCCGACTTCAACCCTGGCTTCAACCAGATTAGGGTCAAACTTTTTCAAAAATCTCTCCAAGCCGCCAATCTTTTCTTCAATATATTGTTTAATGCTCGGAGATAGTTGAATATTGGTTGCCTTGATAATTATCCTCATGCTCCTATTTTAACAATTTCTTCCTCTAAGTCAACTCTATATTTTTCTTTGATTGTTTTTTTTATTAAATCAATCAGAGCAATAACATTTTTGGCTTTGGCGTCACTGGAATTAATAATGAAATTAGCGTGCTTTTCGGATATCATCGCCCCGCCAATTTTTTTGCCCTTTAATCCGGCCCTATCAATTAACTGACCGGCGAATTGCCCAGGAGGATTCTTAAAAATACAGCCAGCGCAGAGTTGTCCGATTGGCTGATTTTGTTTTCTTTTTTTGGCAATTTCTCTGATTATTCTTCTGCTTTCTTCTTGATTACCTTTTTTAAGCTCTAATTCTATTGAAAGAATAATATTATCTAATTTTTCTGTTTTCCTAATCAAACTCTTCATCTCACCACCAAAACAAGAAGCGTTAATCTTAACTGCTCCGCCAATAGTTCCCGGAATACCAATTGCCCATTCCAGCCCGGTTAAATTATTCTCTATTGAAAACCTGACTATATCGCTCAATCTCACCCCTGCTTCTGAAATAATCCTATTACCCTTAATTGAATAATTCTTGTTTTCTGTTTTTATGACTAACCCATTAAATCCTTTGTCGCTGACTAAAAGATTACTCCCGCCGCCTAAAATAAAAAAAGGCAGGTTTTTTTCTTTAACAAAATCAACTGCCTCAATTAAATCCTGATTGTTTTTGGCGATAAAAAAATATTCAGCTGGCCCGCCAATCCTAAAGGTCGTATAAGGAGCCAACAAAACATTCTTTTTGAAATTATTGATATAAGACATCGGAACCGGTGGTGTAATAGCCAACTTCCCAGTCATTGACAATATAGACCATATCCCATTTGTGGCCGGTCAAACTAAATTGTTCAGCCGTCATATTAAGCCAATGCTTTGTTTCGTCAGCGTTTAATTCATAAACCCTGGTACCGCTGACTCCCCTAATCATCCATGATTCCGTATATTGATTCATAACGCTTTGATCAATATCAATAATGTCTTCCCATTTCAAATGGCCGTAGCGGTTAAAAAGTTCAGCGGTCTGTATCCACCTTTTGTAGTTGCCCTTGACAATATAGACCTTGTAGCCGCCTTTAGCCCTGATTAAACTGCCGTCTGGGTAAACAACCGAGAGGCTATCTTCAGAAGAATTATCTTCTGAAGAATCCGGTTCTTCCGGAACTAAATCATTTGAAACGCTTGAAGCAGTAAAAGAGAAAAGAGCAAAAGGATCGCTCCTGGTAAAATTACTTTCCTTGAACTGGTTAATTGGAATAAGAGTAACGGTTTTGTTTGAACTGGTAAAGTCGGGGATATAGGCAGTACCTCCCTGATTCTCTAAAGAAAGGGTTTCAACCGTCGTATTATTATACTGATCCGTAACAATATATGGAACACTGAAATTACTTCGATATTTATCAGCCGAAGCATCAAATTCCAGCATTAAAGCGTTTTTTTCAGTCGGAACAGTTCCATTCTGTCTGAAACGATACCAACGAGGCGACCAGTCCTTAACTGAACTGCTCCGAGAAACAATTAAACCGGGAAAACCGCTGTAACTGGCAGAATAATCTACCATTACTCTTTGGGGAGTCAGGTTGCTATTTAAATAGCAATATTGCCCATTGCCAACCTGGCAATCATTTAGATAATTAGCCACGGCCCAATCAGTAAAAACATCGGAAAATGTTTTTGAATAACCTAAGCTTGATAAAGCAAAATCGATGCTTTCTATTCCAGTTTTGCTGCTTAAAATCATCCGGGTCAAAACCTCCTGACCATAATGGTCAACCAGGTAATGTATAAAAAGATTAATTGCTCCGTAATCAGAAATATTATTCTTCCATTCGGCTAAGGGTTCGGTTGAATAGTCCAAAAAAGTATTAACTCGGTCAGCTAAATAGCTATTATTATACTTATCATTATAGCCACAGATTGTTGGCGCATATTCGGAACGGGCTTCATTCAGCCAAATATCTTCTTCTACCCCATGAATAGCTGTTTTTTGATAAAAACTAATTAAATGCTGGAATTCATGGGCAAGAAGGGCTTTGTTTTTTGAATTAAAAGCATTGGAGGCATTGAAATAAATCATTTCTCTTTCATTGGAACTGGCAATTTCCGAACGAGGATATTCATCGTAAGTATTAAAATAGCCGCCGGCATCGCTGACTAATTCTGTCGCCAAAATAGTGATTCGACTGTCATTATCAATGCCCGGATCCCATTCCGAACCATAGACCGCCCTCATTTTCGGATAGATAACACTATCAAACTCATCAGCCAGAGTTTCAAGTTCCTCTCTAATTGCATTTTTATATGTTCCATTGAGTTTCTGGTAATAATCATCTTCAAGGTAAAAGTAGGCGTGTTCGCCAATTGCCTTCATTGTTGCTCTAATCTGGCTCCGACCGGAAATATCATAGTCAGAATCAACATAAAAAGTTCTTTGGTCATTAAGGTTGTCAGCCAAGGCCAAAGAAGGAAAAACAAAAAATCCTCCTAGAATAAAGAAACCGAGAATTCCAAATTTTAAGTTAATTCTATAACTCATAAATGTCTATTTATTTTAATTCATTTACCTTGATTTATCAAGCCATACTATCGGAGGTTGAACCTCCGACGACAGTATGGTAGGGTCAAAATAATGAAAAAGCCTCAATTTGCTATAAATCACACTTATCATATTTACAATCGTGGCGTGGAAAAACGAAGTGTCTTTTTAGACGATAAAGATCATTTTCGTTTTATTCACGATTTGTTTGAATTTAACGACAAAGCCCCAGCTGGCAAATTTTCTAAACCTAAATTATCGGAGGTCGAACCTCCGATAGTAAAAGAACGAAAACCGGTAGTGGAAATTTCTACTTTCTGTTTAATGCCAAATCATTTTCATTTACTCTTAAAAGAAAAAACAGAAAATGGAATCATTAATTTTATGCAAAAATTAGGCACTGGTTATACGATGTACTTTAATCGAAAGCACAAAAGAGTTGGCCCTCTTTTTCAAGGAAGCTTTAAAGCTATCCTTATTAATAACGAAAATCATTTGCTTTGTTTGCCTCATTATATACATACAAATCCCCTTGAATTAATAATGCCCAAGTGGCGAGAAAAGGGAATAAAAAGTTGGCAAAAGGCAAATCGTTTTCTAAAAAATTATCGTTGGTCAAGTTACTTAGATTGTATAAAAATACATAATTTTCCCTCCGTAATTTCAAAAGATTTTCTAAGTAATCTTTGGGACGACCCTAAAGATTATAAATCTGGTATGAGAGATTGGATTGAAAGTTTTAGTTTAGAAGAAATTAAAGATATAACCATTGACTAACCACTATCGGAGGTTCGACCTCCGATAGTATTATTTGTTTGATTTATCAAGTTAAAGTGGTAAAATACATTTATACTGACAAATATGCCTAATCTGAAAAAAATCACCTTGCTTTTTGGTGATGTTATAATTCTCTATCTTTCCCTCTGGTTGATGCTCTTTATCCGCTACGGGGGCAGTTTTGATATGGGAAGGTGGCAACAGCACTTTTGGCCTTTTACTATTGTTTATTCCTTCTGGTTAATCATCTTCTATATCATCGGTCTCTATGATTTAACCCTGGCCAGAAACAATATTGATTTCTATTCAACCCTTTTGAAAACACTGGGTATTAATGCTGGTCTGGCAATTGCCTTTTTCTATTTTATCCCCTACTTCGGTATTACCCCAAAAACAAATCTTTTCTTAAGCCTTGTTATTGTTGCCTTTTTGCTTTCTTTTTGGCGCCAGACCTACAACCACCTCCTTAAAACCGAAGCCCTGATAAATAATGTTTTAATTATCGGCAAGAGTGACAAAAACAAGGAAACCAGACAGATAATCAAACTAGTTAAAAGAAATCCCCAATTGGGTTACCGGGTAATAAAGACGATTAAGCCGAGCGAGATAAAAACCGCTTTTGACTTATTGGAAATGGCGACTCAAAGAAATATTAAAACCATTATTACCGCTATTGATCCCCATTATGATTCCAAATTGGTCCAGAGTTTGTACCAGTGCCTTCCCTTAAAAATCCATTTCAGCGACCTGCCTTCTTTTTATGAAAAAACATTGGGCAAGGTTCCGATTTCTTCAATCGGCGAAATCTGGTTTTTAGAAAATCTGACTGAAAGCCAAAAGAATTTCTATGAAGCCGCTAAAAGAATTATTGATATGCTTGGCGCTCTGGTCTTAGGATTAGTTAGCCTACCTTTTTATCCTTTCTTTGCTTTGGCAATCAAAATAGATAGTCCTGGCCCAATCTTTTACAAACAAAGAAGAATCAGCCAGGATGGCCAGATTTTCAAGGTTGTCAAATTTCGTTCTATGGTTGAGGAAGCAGAGAAGGATGGCGCCCAGTGGGCTGACCAACAAGACCATCGCATTACCAAAGTTGGCAGCTTTATTAGAAAGACTCGCTTAGATGAACTGCCTCAACTCTGGAATATCTTAATCGGACAAATGAGTTTTATTGGTCCGAGACCGGAAAGAATAGAATTTGTCCAACAATTAGAAAAAGAAATTCCATACTATCAAATTAGACACATTGTTAAACCCGGCTTAACTGGTTGGGCTCAGGTTAATTTCAGATACGGCGCTTCTATTGAAGACAGCATTGAAAAACTCCAATATGAACTTTATTACATTAAGCACCGTTCTCCTATTCTTGACTTAAGTATCCTCTTGAAAACTATCACTATTGTCTTAAGAGGGGGAGGAAGGTAATAGAAGAGATTTTATGAAATTTTCAATTATTATCCCAGCCTATAATGAAGAAAAAGCTATTGAACATACTCTTAAAAAATTAAAGGGTTACTTAGGCAGTAAAAAATACCAAACCGAAATTATTATTATCAACGACGGCTCAACTGACCAAACCAAAAGAATACTTGAAAGAACTAAGGGGATTAAGTTAATTAATCATCCCTATAACAAGGGTTATGGCGCCTCTATTAAAACCGGGGTAAGTCAAGCCCGGCACAACTGGATTTTGCTCTATGACGGTGACGGACAACACCGGCCGGAATATATTGAAAAGTTAGTCAAGGGTAGAAAAATTTTTGATATGATTATTGGCGCCAGAACTGGTTACAAGGGTCCGATACTCCGCCAACCCGGAAAAAAACTACTTACCTGGATAGCCAATTATTTAGTCCAGCAAAAAATTCCTGACTTGAATTCCGGTCTCCGCCTAATTAAAAAAGATTTATTTTTAAGATTTGCTCATATTTTTCCAAGTGGTTTTTCTCTGACAACTACCATTACTCTGGCCTTTTTTAAAGAAGGATTAAATATCAAATACGTTCCGATTAAGATAAATAAAAGAAAAGGGGAAAGCACGGTTGGAATAAGAGACGGTTTTGACGCTCTAATGACAGTTTTTAGAACAATAGTCCTATTTTCGCCATTGAGAATTTTTCTACCAGTCAGTTTTTTAATATTTGGGTCATCTCTTTTTTCATTTGTTCTTGATTTGACTATATTTCGTTCAGGCGAATTAAATATTAGCGATACAACAGTTCTGCTTTTTCTCTTTTCTCTATCCTTATTCTTCTTTGGTCTTTTGGCTGACCAAGTTTCAGCCATCCGAAGAGAAAGAAAATAGATTATGGATTTTTTTAACCTACTTAAAACCAGAAGGAGTGTTAGGGTTTTCCAGGACAAAGAAGTTAATCAGGAATCTATCAGAAAGATTATTGAGATGGCGACTTACGCTCCTTCGGCCTGCAACATCCAAGGCTGGAGATTTGTTATTGTCGCTGACCAGAAGAAAAAAGAAGAAATTGTTAATCTAGGCGGTTCAATCATTATTAAAAATGCCCCTGTTGGCATTTTGGTTCTCTATGATAACCGAACCAAGAATACCGAATACTCTGATGATATCCAGAGCGCCTCGGCCGCTATCCAGAATATACTTTTATCAGCCCATTATCTAGGATTAGGCGCCTGTTGGATTTGTCATCTCCCTCCCAAAAATCAATTGAGAAAGTTGTTTCAAATCCCGAACTCCCTATCCCCGGTTGCATACATTATCCTTGGCCACAAGAAAAATGAACCAGGACAGATGCCGAGAAAATATAATCTTGACCAGCTTATCAGCTACAATGCTTTTTCCCCAGACACTCCCTTAGAAAAGATTAATCCATTAAAAGTATTTATCTTGAGAGTTTTAATGAAAACATATTTCCTTATTCCCAAATGGATTAGGAAAAAATGGCTCAACAAATTTACTAATAAAAGATTTGTCAAAAAATTTGAGAATTAGTCTAGATCTCCTATGAAAAATAATTTTACTATTGAACAGGTTCGTAATTTCTGGGATAAGACTGCCCCCATCTATGAAGATTGTAATAACAAGGTTGAAGATATCCATCATCAAAGATTCCGCGAATCAATTAAGTGTCTTGACTTAAAACCTGGTCAGAAAATTCTAAATATTTGGTCAAGGACCGGTTTAGCCATTCCATATCTCCGTCAGGAATGTCCTCAAATTGAAATATTGAACTTTGAAGTTTCTCCTGAATTTATTAAAATCGCTCAGGAAAAATTTCCCCAGGAAGAATTTGAGCAAACTGATTTGGAAAAACTGCCTTTTGATGATAATTCTTTTGACAGGATTCTTTCTTTAGAAACCCTTGAACATGCTCCCAATCCTTCCGTCTTTTTAAAAGAACTCCATCGGGTTATTAAACCAGACGGAATTCTGGTCATGAGTTGTCCTCCAGCTATCGCTGAGACGCCTTTTAAAATTTACGGAGCCATCTTTAACGACCATGGAGAAGGGCCTCATAAATTTCCGTCTTCGCGAAAAGTAAAAAAACTTCTAAAAAACGCTGACTTTAAACTTGTTCTTCATAAAGGGACCCTCCTGATTCCGCTTGGACCTAAATGGTTGAAAGATTTAGGGGAAAAAATTATAGGCATATTTCAAAAAACACCCTTAAGCGAACTGGGTTTTAGACAATTCTATATCGCTAAAAAAGAAAAATGAAAAAGAAAATATTTTTAACATTTGATTTGGATTATTGGCATAATAGCGAATTCCTAAAAAAATACTTGCCGAAAAACAAAAATCAACTTGAAGATTTTGTTAAAGAATCAACCGAATCAATTCTAAATCTACTTAACCAATATAACCAAAGAGCAACTTTTTTTGTTTTGGGAGAGATTGCGGAGAAGTATCCGAAATTAATCAAAAGAATTCATCAATCCGGCCACGAGATTGCTTCTCATGGATACTCTCACACAATCTTGTCTGAATTAGGAAAAGAAAGTTTTGAAAAAGAAATTAAAAAAACCAACAAAGTAATTAAAGAAACTATTGGTCAAGATCCTATTGGGTTCCGAGCGCCTAATTTCTCTCTGGATAATAAGACACGATGGGCTTTTAAGGTTTTAGAAAAACACGGCTTACAATACGATTCAAGCATCTATCCCTTTTCTTTTACAAGTTTCTGCCTTCCCTCTTTTAGAAAGGTTCTTAATGTCTCTTCTGTCACAGAATTAATGCCCTCTTTGGGCGGATTCTATTTTCGAGTTCTCCCGCTCTGGCTTTATCTTGCGCTGGTCAAATTAATATCAAGGACCAGCCCTCCGATTATCTTTATTCATCCCCATGAACTTTTTAAATCAGCGCCGAAAATAGAACCAGCTCCCTGGTTTTTAAAAAAAGTTAAATACTGGGGAACCAAAAGCGCTTTGGATAAATTTGAAAAATTATTAAAAAAATTCAAGTGCATTTCTATAAAAGAATATCTTAATGAAAATTCTACTAATTAATCCGCCTCATCTTAATACTATTTCTAGCTGTATGCCTAAAGTCCTTGAAGAGGATCTTGATTTTTTGCCGCCTCTTGGATTAATGTATTTGGCTGGTTATTTGAAAAAATATACCTCTTATTCTACTAAGATTATTGACTGTCAGGTGGAGCAATTGAGCTACCAAGATTTAAAAAAAAGAATAGTCCAGGAAAATCCTAATATAGTTGGAATTACTGCCATGACTTTTACTCTAATTGATGTAATTAAGACCGCCCAACTAGCCAAGGAAATTAATCAGAGAGTTAAGGTTGTTTTAGGCGGACCTCATATTAATATTTATCCTAATGAAACCATGGCTACTAAAGAGATTGATTTTTTGGTCCTAGGCGAAGGCGAAAAACCATTTAAGAAATTATTAGACAATATTGGTCAAACTGAGAATCTTCATCAAATAAAAGGGATTGTTTTCAGAGATAGAGATGAAATTATTAATACTGGCCAACAAGAACTTATCAAGAACCTAGATTCTATTCCTTTTCCCAAGAGAGATTTACTCCCTTATCAAAAATATTTCTCGGTTGTTTCCTCGAAGTCACCAGTAACAACCATGTTTACCAGCCGGGGCTGTCCTTTTCAATGTCTCTTTTGCGACCGACCCCATTTAGGAAAAGTTTTCCGGGCCCGGTCAGCTAAAAATGTTACCGATGAAATGGAAGAATGCCAAAAAATGGGCATTAAAGAAATTATTATTTACGATGATACTTTCGGCGTCGACCGCCAAAGGGTTTTAGATATCTGTTCTGAAATTAAGAAAAGAAAATTGACTATTGCTTTTGATGTCAGAACAAGGGTTGATACTGTTGACAAGGAAGTTCTAAGAGCAATGAAAAATGCCAATTGTCAGAGAATTCATTACGGAGTAGAAGCCGGAACAGAGAAGATTCTCAAAGTTTTGAGAAAAGGCATCAGTTTGGAACAAATTAAAAGGGCGTTTAAAATGACTAAAAAGATTGGCATTGAAACTATTGGTTATTTCATGATTGGCTCTCCCCAAGAAACCAAAAAAGATATTTTAGAAACAATTAAACTGGCTAACAAATTAAATCCTGATTTTGTTCACATTTCTATTACTACCCCCTTTCCGGCCACTGGCTTGTATCGTCTGGGGCTAGAACAGAAAATATTTCCTTATGATTATTGGCTGGAATTTGCTCAAAATCCCCGCCCTGACTTTATTCCTCTTCCTTGGGAAGAAAATTTGAAAAAAGAGGAATTATTTAATCTGCTCAAATACGGCTATCGTTCTTTCTATTTCCGACCAAAGTATATTTTTAAAAGAATACTTAAGTTAGCTTCCTGGCAGGAGTTGAAAAACAAAATTAAAGCTGCTCTGAAATTATTAAAAATATGAAAGTCCTATTAATCAACCCGCCTTATATTAACTTCGAAGGGATGAAAGATTCCGGCGGACACGCCATGCCTTTTAACTTGGCTTATCTGGCCGGCTATTTAAGGGACAAAATTGACTGTCAAATTAGAATCCTTGACACCGAAGTTCTCGCCCTGGATTATGAAGGAATAAAGGA
>CAZQMX010000007.1:0-29756 GCA_964594965.1 uncultured Candidatus Saccharibacteria bacterium
ATCCCGCCCGCAATGCAGGCGGGACGGCCACGCCCCCTCCCTGATTTTAAAAAAAAGAGATTATTTTCGCTTATTTCAGAGATTATTTTCTTCGCCTTATAAGTTCGTATGTTTAGAATTCTAAAAAAAAGTAAAAAATCAAAGGCCCGTTTGGGCTTGGTTAAAACAAAACATGGAAATATTCAAACTCCGGCTTTTTTTCCTGTGGCAACTAAAGCAACGGTTAAAAGTTTAACCCCGGAAGATATTGAAGAAATTGGTTTTGAAGCAATCTTATCTAATACTTATCATTTGTATTTACAACCCGGTCATAAGTTAATTAAAAAAATGGGCGGACTCCATAAGTTTATCAATTGGTCTGGTCCGATTACAACCGATAGTGGCGGTTTTCAGGTTTTCAGTTTAGGGGCTGGATTGGATTCCAGTGTTGGAAAATTGTTTAAAGGGAAAAAAGACGTTTCAGGGAAAAATTCTAGGACGGGTAAATTGGTTAGAATAGACAGTGATGGAGTAACTTTTACTTCTCATTTGGATGGTTCAAAGCATCGTTTTACTCCCGAGATTTCAATTAAAATCCAGGAAGATTTAGGGGCTGATATTATCTTTGCTTTTGATGAGTGTACTTCGCCTTTGGATGATTACGATTACACTAAAAAATCAATGAAAAGAACCCACAAATGGGCAGAAAGATGCCTAAAGGCGAAGAAAAATAGAGACCAACTTCTTTTCGGTATTGTCCAGGGCGGGACTTTTAAGGATTTGAGGATTGAGAGCGCAAAATATATTTCTCAAATGGATTTTGATGGATTTGGTATTGGTGGCGCTTTTGGGAAAAAGGAGATGAATAAAACTCTTGATTGGATTATTCCTCATTTACCGGAAAACAAACCACGTCATTTGTTAGGCATCGGCTATTTGGATGATATTAAGGGAGCGGTTAAAAGAGGAATTGACTTATTTGATTGTGTTTATCCGACAAGGCTGGCTCGACATGGGACATTTCTAACTTCACAAGGCGAGTTAAATATTCTAAAATCAATATACAAAAATAACAAAAAGCCGATTATGAGGAATTGTTCTTGTTATGTTTGCCAGAATTATTCAAGGGCGTATTTGAATCACTTGTTCAAAGCCAAGGAAATTCTTGGGGCTCGATTAGCGACTTACCATAATCTCTGGTTTATAGCCCGGTTTATGGAAGAAATTAAGAAGGATATTAGAAATGGAAATATTTAAAGACTCAAAAATTATTTGGGGCTACTTAAAGAAATACAAAGGCAAGGTATATTTCATTGCCTCTGTTGCTTTAGTTAGCTCTGCTATTGCCGCGGTTATTCCATATCTTTATGGACGGCTAGTTGATATCGCGGTTTCAGAATCATCAACCCTGAAGATTATCGGGGGGATTCTTTTGCTTTGGTTGTTCCTGTCTTTATTAAGCGAATGGCTAGGTCGTTTTGTCTGGAAAAAAGAATTTGATGTCGCAATTGATAGTCGTAATAACCTTCTTATAGAAGCCGGTGGTCATTTATTGAATTTACCTTTAAAATTTCACAAAGATAAAAAGATGGGTGAAATTATTCAACGTGTTGATAGAGGAGCGGACCATATAGAGAGGATTATAGATGATGTTATTTTTGAAATTGGCCCGAATTTTTTGACAGTCGCTGTTTCCTTGATGATTACAAGTTTTGTTGAGTGGCGTCTAACTCTACTTCTCTTGTTTGTTTTGATTGTTTATTCGGTTGTGTCAATTTGGAAAACAAAACCAATCATTAAAGCTCAAAGAAAGCTGCACAGATCTTTTGAACGAGCCTATGGGGATTTATATGATTCCATTCTTAATGCCCAAACGGTTAAATCGTTTACCAGCGAAGAATTGGAAAAGAAAAAGATGAAAAGGAATTTTAAAGACCGGGCTGGTCGTCAATATAGATCATTTGTTGGTCTCTGGCGTAAATTAGAGGCCTGGCAAAAGACGATTTTCAGCTTTGGCTTTGTTTCAATTTTCGGCGGGGCAATTCTCTTTTTAAGAGAGGGTGTTATTACTCCTGGTCAGTTAGTTATGTTTGTTGGATATATTAGCTTAACTTACGCTCCTTTTGGTCGGGTGGCTAATAATTATCGGCAAACAAGAACAGGATTGGTTGCTATTCGAAGAGTAGAAGCCCTCCTTAAGACCAGACCAGAACCATATCAAAAAAACAAGACAGAACTTAAAAATATCAAGGGCGAAGTTGAATTTGAAAGTGTTAGTTTTGGGTATCAGGATAAGAAAAAAATTGTAAAAGATATTTCTTTTAAGGTTAAGTCGGGTCAGATGGTTGCTTTGGTTGGAGAGAGCGGAGTTGGCAAAACAACTTTGGTTGATTTAATTTCCCGATATTACATTCCTCAAGAGGGGAAAATTATGATTGATGATAAAGATATTTCAGGGGTATCCTTAGAATCATTAAGAAAAAACATCGCTATTGTTCCTCAGGAAGTAACTCTTTTTAACGATACAATTAAAAACAATATTCGCTATGGTCGGCCAAAAGCAACTGAAAAAGAAATTATTCAGGCATCAAAAGCCGCTCATGTCGATGAGTTTATTCAGAAGTTTGATAAGAAATATGAACAGTTGGTTGGGGAAAGGGGAATTAAACTTTCAACCGGCCAGAAGCAAAGAGTCGCTATCGCCCGGGCAATTTTAAGAGACCCGAAGATTTTAATTTTAGATGAAGCAACCGCTAGCCTGGATTCTGCCACAGAAAAATTAGTTCAGGATGCTTTGGCCTGCTTAATCAAAGGAAGAACAACCTTTGTTATTGCTCATCGCTTGAGTACAATTCAAAAAGCTGATTTGATTTTAGTTTTGGAAAAAGGAAGAATAATTGAAGAGGGCGACCACCAGGAATTAATTTCCAAAGGTGGAGTCTATAAAAAGCTGTCCAAATTACAGTCAACTATGGTAAAATAGGGAAAAGGAGAAATAAGTATGCCTAAAGTATTTGTCACTCGTCAGATTCCTGAAATTGGAATCAAACTATTAAAAGATAAGGGCCACGATGTTTTAATTGGCCCGGAGGGGAAAATAGAGAAAAAAGAACTCCTTGAAAAAGTTAAAGGAGTCGATGCTATTCTATCTGTTTTAACAGAAGAGATTAACGGCGAAGTTATGGATTCAGCTGGAAAGCAATTAAAGATTATTGCTAATTACGCGGTTGGGTATAATAATATTGATGTTGAAGAGGCCAAGAAAAGAAATATTATCGTAACTAATACCCCGGGAGTTTTGACCGACGCTGTTTCAGACCATGCTGTCGGTCTTTTATTTGCTATTTCTCAAAAAATTATTCAGGCAGATAAATATACCCGAGAGGGGAAATACAAGGCCTGGGGACCAGAATTGTTTTTAGGCGGTGATATTACCGGAAAAGTTTTAGGAATAGTTGGTTTTGGCCGGATTGGTTTTGCTGTCGCTCAAAGAATGAAAAATGGTTTTAATATGAAAATCCTTTATTATGATATTAAAAGGAATGAAGAATTGGAACAAAAAATTGGAGCGGAATTCAGAGAGTTAAATGATTTATTAAAAGAATCTGATTTTGTAAGTTTGCACACCGCCTTGACAAAAGAAACAACCCATTTGATTAACAAAGAAAAATTAGAAATGATGAAGCCTTCTGCCTATTTAATCAATACTTCTCGAGGACCAATTATTGATGAAAAGGCATTAATTGAAATATTAAAAGAAAAAAAGATTGCCGGGGCGGCTTTAGATGTTTTTGAAAAAGAGCCGGAATTGATGCCTGGTTTAGTTGATCTTGATAATATTGTTTTAACCCCTCATATCGCTTCGGCAACAAAGGAAACCAGAGACAAAATGTCAGAGATGGCCGCTCAGAATATTGTCGCGGCTTTAGAAGGGCAGTCCCCGCCTAATTTGGTTGAGTAATATGATTAGAGCCGGAATAGATGAAGTCGGAAGGGGGAGTTGGGCGGGTCCAGTTGCTGCTGCTGCGGTTTTAATCAAAAAAAGAATTTCTCTCAAGGGAGTTAAAGATTCAAAATTACTTTCTCAAAAGCAAAGAGAAGAAATTTTTGAGAGAATTAAAGATAATCCGAATATTGAATGGCGAGTAAGTTATGTTTATCCCAAAGTAATTGATAAAATCAATATTTTAAAAGCAACTCTTCTAGCCTGGAAAAGAAGTTTGAAAAAACTTAATCCTCAGCCGGGTTTTTTATTTCTAGACGGAAATCAGATTATTCCAAGATTAGGAATAGAACAAAAAGCAGTTATTAAAGGCGACCAGAAGATTTTTCTAATTTCATTAGCTTCAATTATTGCCAAAGTTAATCGAGACAGATTAATGGAAAGATTGGATAAGAAATATCCTGATTACGGATTTGTTTATCATAAGGGCTATGGAACAAAACTTCATTTGGAGAGAATAAGGAAATTTGGTCCAATAGAAATTCATAGAAAGAGTTTTAAGCCCGTTTTTAATAATTTACTATTCAAAGACAAGGTTTATCATATTGTTAGCCAGATTCCTAAAGGCCGAGTTATGACTTACCGGCAGGTGGCGGAGAGAATTGGTCACCCTAATTCCTATCGGGCAGTTGGCAATGCCTTAAACAAGAATCCATATAAATCGGTTCCTTGTCATCGGGTTATCCGCTCTGACGGAAGAATCGGCGGCTTTGCTCGGGGAAGCTGGGTTAAAAGAAAAATCTTGAAAAAAGAGGGAATAACTGATACAATAAAGTATTAATAAGAAAAGTGATTATGGATAAAAAAACAATTATTTTAGGATTAGTAGCTGTTGTTGTTATTGCCGGCGGTCTTTGGTATTTTAATAAAGGCGATAATCAAATAGCTTCTATTCTTGGCGGAGATAATTCGAATCAGGAAAACGAAGTTAGCCAATTAGGCGAATTTGTTCTTGGCGATCCGTCAGCGCCAGTAACAATGATTGACTATTCAAGCCATACCTGTGGCCATTGTATTGATTTTCATTTAGAAACTCTGCCGATTCTTATTGAAAAATATGTTAAAACCGGCAAGTTGAAAATTATTCCAAGATTAGTTTCTCCTCTTGAATTGAATATGGCAACTTTTTGCGCTTATGAGCAGGAAAGACGCCAGGAATACAGCGATTATCTTTTCGAACACATTAGCGAGATTGAAACAACAGAAGAGTTAAAAGACATTGCTGGAGAATTAGGGTTCGACCGAGATGGTTTTAATGCCTGTTATGATACCGGAAAGTATCAGGAAGAAATTATGTCTGTTTTTGAGCAGGCTCAGGTAGATGGGGTTGAAGGAACGCCAACATTCATTATCAATGGAGAAAGAATCATTGGCAATCAGCCAATTGAGGTTTTTGAAGAAGCGATTGAAAAAGCTTTGAATCAATAATAGTTTCTTTTAAAATAAAAAGCAAAGAAAAGAGGTGATAGAGATGTATGGCAGTTATGAAAGAAATGGCGAGAGGAAAACCTCTGTGAGGAAAAGAAAGGCTGTTCGTCCAAGTTCTTATCTGGTTAAATCTTTTTTAATGACAGAGTCAGATTTATGCCGATTACCTTCTTGTTCCAGAAGAGGAAATGCAGGCGACTTCAGGATGCATCACTGGGATTTTCGGGGGCAGAGAGAGGATCCATTGTATAATCCATGGGCAGTACATTTAGTCCATTCGGTGTGTCACGACAGAATCCACAAGATAGCAGGAAGTATCGTGTATTATTTGGAGAATTATATAAGCACCAAGAGAAACATCCTTATTAGAAGAATGCTGATTATGCTTGAAAATGAAGTTGTTGAGAATATTCGTTTTGTGCTTAGAGAAGAGTTGATTCCGGCCAATCTTATTCTGGTTAAGAACGGTAAATACGAATTAAACACGGAGTCGCAGAATTCGCTTACTATCAGAAACATCAAGAAGTATCTGGAAATAGAACAAGCTTTTCCAGCTTAAAATCCTGACTATTGTATTAAGAAATTTACCAATATAGTCAGGATTTTAAAATTGTGTTAATATATTTCAATGCCCTTAATTATTGAAAAAAAGCAAATTAAGGATTGGTTGGCTGGATTTAAAAAAGATTTTAAGGTAGTTGATACCATGAAATCAGTTTTGCCGGCCAAGCAATATTTTTTCCCGCCTCGGGAAGAGATTTTTGTTTTTAATAGAAAGAGTGGCAAATTAAGTAGTCCGGAGTTTAAGCAAAAACTTTTAATTGTTTGTTCTCATTTGGGGGAATTAGGAGCGCTAACCCAATTGGATGAAATCATGAAAAAGCCCGAAACGGACTTTTTTTATTGGCAGAAAAGAGAAAAATCAGTTTTAATTGGTATTATTGATTATTCAGTTAAAGTGGCGCCGGGTGGAGATTTAATTCTGGAGAAGATTAATCAGAGTCAATATCAGGCATTAATTCTAAATGACAAAGGTAAGAAATTAATTAAAAAAGAATTCTTTAAAGAAATTAAAAAACCGGAGATTAAGAAGTATCTGCCGGAAAAAAAAGAATTAAGAGAAATGCTTTTGGATTCGGAATTGCTGGCCGAAGCGGTTGATTGGTCCTGGAAATCAAATCATAGAATTTGGGATGAATTAGGCAAGAAATGCCTTGGTTGTGGAATCTGCACCTATGTTTGTCCAATTTGTCATTGTTTTTCAATAGAGGATAGCGTTAGTTTGGATAATGAGAATTGCAGTCGTTGCCGACAGTGGGATGCCTGTACTTTGCCGCGTTTTGCCCAGATTGCCGGTGGACATAATTTCCATAAAACTATTAAAGAAAGATACTATAATTGGTTTTATCATAAGTTTGTTCGGGCCTACCGGCAGTATGGTAAATCCCAGTGCGTTGCCTGCGGGCAATGCGGTAGGAATTGCCCGGCCGGAATTAGTATCGAAGAAGTTTTAAAAGAAATTGTTAAAGATTACAAAAAAAATGGATAATATTTATCAGCCATTTAAGGTTAAAATATCAAAGATTGAAAAACAATCTTCAGATGTTAAACTTTTCAGATTAAAAGGAGATTTTAAAAAGAATGAAAAAGGATTAGTTTTTAATCCGGGTCAGTTTGTTTTAATTAGTATCTTTGGCTATGGCGAAGCGCCTTTTGGTCCGGCTTCTTCCCCTTACAATGATTCATATATTGATCTGATCATCAGAAAAACAGGGATTTTGACTAATGCTCTTCATCGAGCCAAAGAGGGAGACGAAATATTCATTCGCGGACCTTATGGCAATGGTTTTGATATGGATTTTATTGAAGGAAAGGATTTAGTTATGGTCACCGGCGGCTGCGGCATTCCGCCGATTGCTGCTCTGGTGGAATATGTTAGGAAGAACAGAGATAAATTTAATCGAACGCATTTAATCTATGGTGCCAGGACTCCAAAGGATCTTTTGTTAATGGATAGAATAAGGGAATGGGAAAAGGACATTAAGGTTCTTTTAACGGTTGATAAAGCTGATAAGAACTGGAAAGGCCCGGTTGGTTTTGTGACGGAATTAGTGGATGATATTAAGATTGATCCTAAAAATGCTGTTGCGGTCATGTGCGGACCGGGGCCAATGATGGATGCCCTGGAAAAGATATTAAGGCCTTTGGGAATTTCTGACAGAAGAATTTTTGTTAGCATGGAAAGAAAAATGCAGTGTGGGGTTGGAAAGTGTCAGCACTGCGTTACCGGGGATAAATACGTTTGTCAGGATGGTCCGGTCTTTTACTTTGACCAGATTGATAAAAATTGGGATTAAGGTTTTTAACAAAGCTCAATAAGTAGATTTTTTAAAATCTTCCCCTCCATCCCGCCCGCAATGCAGGCGGGACGGCCACGCCCCCTCCCTGATTTTAAAAAATCTCTTATTTGAGCAGTGAGCGAATGAAATGAAAACGAGTTTTCATTTCTGAGCGAGCAAGCAAATATATTAATATATTTTCGCTTTGATTCATGTAGGGTATGTCAAAAAACAAGCCACGTGTAGCGATTTACGACTTTACCGATTGCGAAGGGTGTGAAGTTAAATTAGTTTCTCTCCGAGAAAAGCTTTTATTATTAGAAAAAAGAATTGATATTGCTGATTGGCGTCTGGGTCAGGATAGAAAAGAATCAGGTCCTTTTGATATTACCATAATCGAAGGAACGCCAATTACAAAACATGAGGTTGAATTACTTAAAAAATTAAGAGAAGAATCAAAAGTTTTAATTGGATTAGGTGCCTGTGCTTGTCTGGGCGGCATCCCGGCTATTCTTGATAAAAAAGAAAGAACCAAATGGTACAAGAAAATTTATGGAGAAGAATACAAACCAAGAGGAATTGATGCCTTGCCCTTATCTGCCTATGTTAAAGTTGATTTTTTAATTCATGGCTGTCCGGTTGATGAAAATGAGATTATTAGAATTGTTCAGGATTTACTTGCTGGAAAAGAACCAAAGTACCGAGGGTATTCAGTTTGTTTTGATTGTAAGAGGGCTAATAATGAGTGTCGGATAATTAATGAGAAGCCTTGCCTAGGTCCAATTACCCAAGGAGGTTGCGGAGCTATTTGTATTTCCGGCGGTTCGCCCTGCTACGGCTGTTTTGGAATCAGACAAGAAGCCAATATTAAAGGACTTTCGAAGATTTTAGAAGGATTAACAGATAAAAAAGAAATTGAAAGATATTTTTCAATGTTTTTAAGCAGGATTAAATTATGAAAGATTTTATTGCTAAAATTGAAGGGCATGGCAGTTTGGATATTGATTGGAGTAAAAACCAGGTTAAACTCAATGTTTTTGAAGGCGAAAGACTATTTGAAGGAATGCTGGTTGGAAGAACAGCTGAAGAAATGGCCTGGATTACACCTCGAATTTGCGGAGTTTGTCCGACCGCCCACAATATTGCTTCTTTAAGAGCAACTGAAGATGCTCTTGGAATTGAAATTGACCAGACATCTCTTCTGCTTCGTGATTTAATGACTTGCGGACAAATGATTCAGAGTCATGCTTTACATTTGTTCTTTTTATCTTTACCCGACTACTTAGGAATTGACCGGGGAACAGAACTGGCTAAAAAAAATCCAACTGCTTTTAAAAATGCTTTGGCTCTGAAAGAAGTTTCTGATCAGATTGTTTCTGTTGTTGGTGGAAGGAATGTTCATCCAACCACAACAACTATTGGCGGATTTCATAAGATTCCAACTAAATTGGAATTAAAGAAATTACTTAAAAAATTAAAAGAAACAGATGAAGCTGCAGAAAAAACACTTCAATTAGCTAAGAATTTAGATTACCCGGAATTAAAGGTTGATTTGAAATTAGTTGCCTTGGTTGGTGGTAAAATTGTCGCGGTTTCTTCAAATAATATTCACGGAAAAATGGAATCATCGGTTGAGAATTACAAAAAAGATATTGAAGAAGAAATTAAAGATTATTCAACAGCTAAATTCGGTAAATACAGGGGGGAAGAAATGCTGGTTGGCTCTTTGGCCCGATTAGCTGTTTACGGGGATTGCAAGGAAGATAATTTAGATTTTGAGAATCCTTTTCATAATAATCTGGCTCAGGCAATTGAAATTGATATTTACCATGCTAATGCTCAAAGAATGGTAGAAAAACTATTAGAAAGCGATTTGGAAGGAAAGATAGGGAAGATTGATAAGAATTCATCTTTGAGTGGAATCGGTGTTATTGAAGCGCCAAGAGGGGGACTTTATCATGAGGTTCATTTAAGGGATGACCCTTCGACAGGCTCAGGGCAAGTTATCACTGAAGCCAATATTATCACTCCGACAGTTCAGAATTTAACTTCAATTGAAAAAAGCGCTCAGGCATTACTTAATCAATCAAAAAACCGCTCTAAAAAGGAATTAGAACGGCTTTTGACAATGTTAGTTCGCGCCTATGACCCCTGTATTACCTGTTCGGTTCATTAATGAGAATGATTTTCAATCATTTCTAGGATTTGTTTGGCTTCTTTTTTAGGAATTTTGTTGATTGCTAACTCATCATGGATTAAAAGATAATCACCGAGTTTGATATCTTTGAGTAAACTTAAATTGACCCGATGAGTATGATTTCCGGATTTAACCGTTGCCCAATCTTTTTCAATTTTAATTACTTTAGAAGGTGTTGCTAAGCACATGGAAATATATTAGCATAATGCTAATAAAAATTAAATAAGTTTCTTAACACTTTAATGATGGAGGTTATTATGAACAGCAAGACTAAAGGATTTATCCTTATTTTCCTGACGGCTATTATCTCCGGTTTAGCGATATTTCTTAGCAAAGAATATCTTAATACTGGAATCGACCCAATAACTTTAACAGGAATAAAGAGTGTCTACACCGCGATATTTTTTACCATTATAATCCTCTCCCTCGGGATGTTTCAGGAATTTAAACGCTATTCAAGGGAGCAACGGGCTAAACTGGCCTTGGTTGGTATTTTCGGGGGATGTATTCCCTTTATTCTGTTTTTTGAAGGTCTTGCCCAGGTCAGTGCCTTGAGCGCGGCTTTTTTGCACAAGACCATGTTCCTGTTTGTTTTTGTTTCTTCGTATTTCTTTTTGGGAGAAAACATTAACAAAAGAATGATTCTTGCCGGCGCTCTGCTTTTCATCGGCAATATTATGCTTTTGGGGCTGGATGCTTCAGTATTCAGTGTCGGCGGCCTCTATATCCTTTTGGCTGTTATTTGCTGGACTGGCGAGAATACAATAAGCAAGAGTTTATTGGCAGATATTTCTCCACTCACGGTTATCTGGTCCAGAATGACAATCGGTTCTGCTGGTATTTTGGTCTTCTGGTTAGCAAGGGGGGAGATCTCTGTATTTTGGTCTCTGGGCTCTGATCAGCTTGATAAAATCATGCTTTCTTCATTCTTTCTCTGTGGTTATGTTTTCACCTGGTACTTCGGCCTAAAACACATTCAGCTTTCCAAGGCCTCTCTGATCCTCTGCTTCTCGGTTCCAATAACAGCCCTTCTCTCACTTTCTTTCTCAAAAATTCCGCTCAGCTCAGGCATCCTTTACGGAATCGTTTTTTCGTTCTTTGCTCTTTATGTTATTCTAAGGGATCTTTTCCCTGGAACCCTTAAACCCCTAAAGAGTCCTGAAAACGGACTTGTTCATCGTTGATAGTCAATTCTTGGGACTGGCCACCTGGTCAGTCCCTTATCTTTTGTCTTTTTTATGATATGATAGATGCATGGAAATTTTTAATCAAAAGGGAATTATTCGCTGTGCTCGGTATGCCTTTATGCCGAATAAGTTGAGTTTTTGTGGTCCGGATAAAAACCGAGACCTTTTTCATTATTCTTCAACCGGAGAAATTGATGATGGATTGAATCTAATTTTAAAAGAATTCCAGACCCTTTTTCCTTATCTTTCCTTTATCGCGAGGGTGAATAGAATTAAAGACCCGTTTGATGAAAGGGTCATTGATGCCTATTGGATTGGTAATTCCTTATTAGATAAAATTGAGAAGAATAAATTATATAATCACCTATTAGACGACCATTTATTAAAAAGGAAATTATCTCAGAAGATTTTAAGAAAAGTAATTGATAAGATTCCTTTGGGAGCCAAGCCTCATCATAGTTTCCATGTTTTGAATGTCTGGAAAAGAACCGGACACTTGGATATTTATCATACTTTGTCATCAATGGATTTATGCCGGATTTCCTGGGGGAAAATTAAAAAGATAGAAAAGCCGAATCTAATTGTGGAATACCAACCTTTAATTTTTGAGAAAGATAGGTTAAAATTAGGGCATTGGGCCTCAACGAAGATTCTATCCGAAATTAATCATTCCGGGTTTGTTAAGGAATTAAAAAAAGGGGATTGGATCTCATTTCATTGGAATTTTGCCTGTGAGGTTTTGGATAAGAATCAGGTTAATAATTTAAAAAAATACACCGAAGAAAGCATTCGGTTGGTTAATAATTAATATGTACGATTTAATCATTATTGGCGGGGGACCGGCGGCAATTACAGCCGGAATTTATGCTGCCCGGAAGGAAATTAAGGTTTTGTTGATTACCAAGGACTGGGGCGGCCAGATGGTTTTAGCGCCTGGTATTGATAACTATACCGGCTTTCCTAGTATCAAAGGCATGGAATTGGTTAATAAAATGGTCGCTCATCTGAAAGAAAATGAATTGGAATTAAAAGAAGATACTCAAGTAACAGAAATTTCTTTAAAAGATAAATCTTTAATCGAAGTCAAAACAAAGAATGGTTCTTATCAATCTAAAACATTAATTTTTGCCACTGGTCGGACTCCTCGAAGAATTAATGTTGAAGGGGAAGAAGAATTTATTGGCAAAGGGATCAGTTATTGCGCGGTCTGCGATGCGCCCTTATACAAAGATAAAATTGTTGCTGTTATTGGCGGGGGAAATACCGGGGTTAATACCGCTTTGGAAGTGGTTAAATACGCTTCCAAAGTACATATCATGGGTTATCGACCCGTTCCGCCGGCTGATGAGTTTCTTCATAAGGAAGCTGATAAGCATCCTAAAATTACTTTTCACCATAATACAACAACAATAAGATTCAAAGGCGAGCAGTTTATTAAATCATTTGTCTATCTGGATAAAAATGATAACAAAGAAAAGGAATTAGAGGTTGGCGGCGTCTTTATTGCCATTGGCTCTAATTCCAATTCATCTTTATTAGAAAATGTGGTAGAATTAAATGAGAAAAAAGAAATTAAAATAGATTGCTATAACAGGACATCAATCAAGAACATTTTTGCCGCTGGGGATGTGACAGATATTTCTCACAAGCAAATCATTATTGCTGCCGGGGAGGGTTCTAAAGCAGCTTTGAACGCGTATAATCAACTAAAGAAAGGAGAACCCGCCTCCGTCCTATAGGACGGAGGCGAGGCAAGTAAAATTATGGAGAGTCAGCCAAGAATAAGGGTTTTTAGCACAGAATCCTGTCCCTATTGTGTTAATCTAAAGACATATTTAGATGAAAAGGGCTTTAAGTACGAAGATATTAATGTGACTCAAGACCAAAAAGCTCAAAAAGAAATGATTGATAAATCAGGGCAAATGGGTGTTCCGGTAACAGAAATCAACGACGAAATTATTATTGGCTTTGATAAAGCTAAAATTAATCAATTATTAAATATCAAGGAGTAAAAATATGATAAAAATTGCTATTAACGGGTTTGGTCGGATTGGTCGATCAACCTTTCGTCGGATTTTAGAGAAACATTCTGGTCTGGAAATAGTAGCAATTAATGATTTGACTGATACCAAGACATTAGCCCACCTTTTAGGGCGTGATTCGGTTTATGGCGCTTATGATAGAAAAATTGAATCCGACCAGGGTAATTTAATTGTTGACGGCAAAAAGTTTAAAGTTTTGACTGAAAAAGAGCCAGGGAGATTACCTTGGAAGGATTTAGGAGTTGAAGTTGTTTTAGAGTGTACTGGTTTTTTTGCCAGCCAAGAAGGATCTAATCAACATCTGAAGGCCGGAGCCAAAAAGGTCATTATCTCAGCACCCTGTAAGGATTCGGGAGTGCCTCATTTTGTTTTGGGAGTTAATCAGGAGAAATACGATGCTTCCAAAGATAATCTTGCTTCAATGGGTTCCTGTACGACTAATTGTCTGGCGCCGGTAGCAAAAGTAATTCATCAGAGTTTTGAAATAGAAAGCGGTTTAGCCACAACAGTCCATAGCTATACCAATACCCAGAATTTACTTGATTCTCCTCACAAAGATTTAAGAAGGGCCCGGGCAGCGGCGATGTCAATAATTCCGACGACGACCGGGGCGGCTATCGCCGTGACCAAAGCTATGCCGGAATTGGAAGGAAAAATTGACGCCATGGCTATCAGGATTCCAACCCCGATTGTTTCTTTAATTGATTTTGTTGTTAAGGTCAAAAAAGAAACAGATGTTAAAGAAGTTAATTCTGTTTTTGAAAAAGCGGCTTCTGAAATGAAGGGGATTTTGGATATCGAAAAAGATTTGCTCGTTTCTATGGATTACAAGGGCAATACTTTCTCAGCTGTTATTGACGCGGCTTCAACTATGGTCCAGGAAAAGAATTTGATTAAAGTCCTGGCCTGGTATGACAATGAATGGGGATACTCATGTAGATTAGCGGAGTTTGCAGAGTATATAGGGAAGAAAATTTAATTTTCAATTTTCAATTCTATAATAATTTTCAAGTAATGAAATTTTAGTTTAGAAATTAGGTCATTAGAAATTGTTTAGAAATTAGAAATTAAAAATTAGAAATTATTTTATGATTTACATTGGAGCTGACCACGCTGGGTTTAATTTAAAGAAAGAACTTAAGAATTACCTTAAGGAATTGGGATATGAGTTTGAGGATTTGGGCAACAAGGAACTGGATCTCCAGGATGATTATCCCGATTTTGCTTTTGAGGTTGCTAAGAAAGTCGTTCAAACAGGCGAAAAAGGGATTTTAATCTGCGCAACAGGCTCCGGAATATGTCTGGCGGCGAATAAGGTTAAGGGAGCCAGGGGAGCGGTTGCCTGGGATGAGTTTACCGCTCTTCAGGCCAAGGAGCATAACAACGCCAATATATTATGTCTGGCTGGAAAGGTTTTGGATGTTGAAACCGCCAAAAAGATTGTTCGGTTATGGCTGGAAGCGGATTATACGGGGGAGGAAAGACATGTTCGTCGGTTAAAAAAAGTAGAACAAGGGGAAAAATGATTGAAATTATTCCAGCTATTATTGCTAAAGATTTTAATGAATTAAAGGAAAAGATTGAAAAAGTTGAGCCATATGTTGATTGGGTCCAACTGGATGTTATGGACGGCAAGTTTGTTAATAACTCAACCTGGAATAATCCGGGGGAATTAAAAGGATTAGAAACCAATTTGAAATTGGAAGCCCATTTAATGATTGAAAGTCCGGAGCAGATTATTAACCAATGGATTGAATCGGGAGTTAAAAGAATAATTTTTCATTATGGGTCAACTGATAAGCACGGGGAAATTCTTGATAAAATTAGGGAGAAAGGATTGGAAGCTGGAATGGCGATTAATCCGGGGATGCCAATAGAAACTATTGAAAGCTTTGTTCCAAAACTGGATTTAATTCTAGTTATGACGGTTGAACCGGGCAAGGGTGGCCAGGAATTGATTTCTGACACTCTGGCCAAGGTTAAAAGATTACAGGACATTTATCCTGATAAAAAAATACAAGTTGACGGCGGAGTTAATTTGGAAAACGCCAAGGAATTAATTGGTACTGGAGCGGATATTCTGATTGTCGGTTCAGCTATTTTCAAAAGCGATAATATTAAAGAAACAATTAATCAATTAAAGAAATATGGATATTAAAGAATTAGAAGAAAAAGCCAATCAAATTAGAAAAGATATTATTGAAATGTTAGTTGAGGCCAAATCAGGCCATTCAGCCGGGTCTTTGGGCATGGCTGATGTTTTTACCGCTCTCTATCTTGGCGGGATAGTTAAACATGACCCCAAGAAACCGGATTGGGAAGAAAGGGATCGTGTTGTTCTTTCCAACGCCCACATTTGTCCGGTCTGGTATGCGGCTTTAGCCCGGGCAGGATATTTTGACATTAAAGAGTTAAAAACATTGAGAAAATTAGGGACTAAATTACAGGGTCATCCTCATCGGCTTGATTTGCCCGGAATTGAAACTTCGGGCGGTTCCCTAGGGCAGGGCCTGTCAATCGCTTGTGGAATGGCCTATTCTTTCCACAAACTTGACCCTTCGATAAACTCAGGACAAGTAAAAAATTGGGTTTGGGCTTTGACCAGCGATGGCGAAACTGACGAAGGGCAGATGTGGGAAGCGGCCATGTTTGCCGGCAAGAACAAACTTTTTAACCTAACCCAGATTATGGACAGGAATAATATTCAGATTGATGGCTTTACTGAAGATGTTATGCCCCTAGAGCCGTTAAAAGAAAAATACGAGGCTTTTGGCTGGCATGTTCTTGATGTTGATGGTCATAATATGAAGGAAATTATTGATGCTTGCCAGAAGTCAAAAACAATCTTTGAAAAACCAACCCTGATTATTGCCCACACTATTCCGGGCAAAGGAGTTGATTTTATGGAATGGGAGTATTCTTGGCATGGCAAGGCCCCTTGTGCAGAAGAAGGCCAAAAAGCCCTTAAATGCCTAAGGAGTTTGGACGGGAAAATTAAAAGCGAGGATGATTAATATGGAATTAGTTAGTAACTTATATCAAAAAGATAAATTAGAGCAAAAACCAACCCGTGACGGCTATGGCAAAGGGTTGGTTGAATTGGGTAAAAAGAATCCCGACATTATTGTCCTGGGAGCGGATTTGACCAGCTCAACCCGTTGCAATTGGTTTCGAGAAGAATTCCCTGACAGATTTATTCAGGTTGGCATTGCTGAACAAAACCTGGTTGGTATTGCCGCTGGCTTATCCCTGGTTGGTAAGGTTCCTTTTGCTTCAACTTACGCTGTTTTCTGTCCGGGAAGAAACTGGGACCAGATTCGCATCAGCGTTGCCTATAACCAGGCTAATGTTAAATTGACCGGCGCTCATTCAGGTGTTTCAGTTGGTCCGGATGGAGCAACTCATCAGGCCTTGGAAGACATTGCTATTACCCGTTCTTTGCCCAATATGACTGTTTTAGCCCCTTGTGATATGATTGAAACAAAAAAAGCGACGATTGCTGCCGGAGAAATGAAAGGACCGGTCTATTTAAGATTTGCCAGAGAGGCAACTCCTGTTTTCACCACAGAAAAAACACCGTTTCAGATTGGCCAAGCCCAGATTTTCAGGGAAGGTAAGGATGCCACAGTTATTGCTTGTGGTCCGGTTGTTCACGAAGCCCTATTAGCCGCCAATGATTTGGAGAAAGAAAAAATTTCTGTGGCGGTGGTTAATAATCCGAGCATTAAGCCAATGGATGAAAAAACAATTGTTGAAGCGGCTAAGAAAACCGGAGCAGTTGTCACGGCCGAAGACCATCAGGTCATGGGAGGAATGGGAAGCGCAGTTTGTGAAGTTTTGGCTAAGAATGCGCCGGTGCCAATTGAAATGATTGGGGTTCAAGACAGATTTGGCGAATCAGGCCAGCCGGAAGAATTAATGAAGGAATTCGGCTTGCTAGCAGAGAATATTAAGGAAGCAGTTAAAAAAGTAGTTAAAAGGAAATAGATGGAATATGATGTTATTGTTCTCGGTTCAGCTACCCAGGATGTTTTTATGAGCAGCCCTGATTTTAAGGTGGTTGAAGATGAGAGCTTAATTACAAAAAAAGGACTTTGTGTCCCTTTGGGCTCAAAATTGAAAATGAAGTCGGTTACTTTTGCTATGGGTGGTTGTGGGACTAATGCTGCAGTGACATTTGCCAATCAAGGATTAAAAACGGCTTACCTTGGTTTAATTGGCAAGGATTGCGCCGGAGATATGATTAAAAAAGAATTAATTAGGAATAAAGTTTCAACCGATTTGATTATTGAGTCAGATAAAGACCAGACTGCTTTTTCAGTTATCCTTTCAATCCCTGATACTGGTCGGAGTATTTTAAAGAAACTTGGCGCCTGCCATAATATGACCGACCAGGATTTTGATTATGATAAAATTAAAACCGATTGGATTTATGCCGGATCATTGTCAGGAGAGGCATATAAGTCACTAGGCGCTCTACTTGAATACGCGGTTAAGAATAAGATTAAAGTGGCAGCCAGTCCCGTCGGTCAAAGCCAATTAAGCGACGGATTAGAAAAAACCCTTGGATTAATGGATAAAATTGATATTCTGATTGTCAACCAGGAAGAAGCCGCCAGATTAACAAAAACAGATTACGAGAAGGAAGACGAGATAATTAATAAATTAAAAGAATTGGCGCCGGGAATAAAGGTTATGACCAAAGGCTCAAAAGGGGTTAGGGTTATAGATAAAGAATATATTTATTCAGCTGGAATTCCCGAATCAGGATTAGTTGATCGGACCGGGGCCGGCGACGCCTTCTCTTCGGCTTTTTTATCCGGCTGGATTGAAAAGCAGGATATTTCTTATGCAATTCAATTAGCGACGGCTAATTCAACAGCGGTTTTACAGGAAATGGGCGCTATCAATGGATTACTTAAAAAAGGCGATTGGGGCAAATGGGAAAAGGTAGAGGTGGAAAAAGTCCCGATGCAAGATCGGGATCCCGAGTGAAGTCGAGGGAAAAAAATATGACCCAAGAAACTAAAAAACTGGCTAAATTATTAAGAACACCAGAGGAGGTGATTTTTAATTTAGAAGGAAAAATGAACCGAATTACCGGCAAACAGGGCGTAATTGATAAAATATCTGGGGAGATAGAAGAAAAAACAGGCAGGCAGTTAAAGGAAATGGGATTGAGTTTGAAAAGTTCTCCAGAGGAAGTTTACCAGAGTCTTTTAGATAAAATTAAGGAAGTTGACCAAAATCTTTTTAAGCACTTTGGCAGTCCTGATTTTTCAAAAAAGGAAGATTACCAGAAAATATTAAAGACGATTAAAGATTTGGTTGGTAATTTAAAAGGATTCTATTTAAAACCCGAAAAAGCTAAAGAACTGTTTAGAAAAAATCCTCCTGGGCAGATTATGAAAGGGTTAGGCTATGATGATATTGAGCAAATGCTTGAGAAAGAGGATATTTTTGAACTTTTTTCAGCTTTGCGTTTTGCGGAGGATAAAGAATGGATGAACGAAAAGTTTTTTGTTCCTTTTAAGGATTTAACCAAAAATGATTTTGAGGAAAGAGAAATCAGAGTTATGGTTCTGAACGAGAAATGGGTTGAAATTGGAGAAAAATTTTCAAGCAAGAAACTTCATCATATGAGTCATTTAAAAGAAATGGGAATTGTTTTTGTTATTCCGATTAAAGAAACCAATCCAGGAGAAACACTTTATCTTCTTTTTATGACCCTGCACTATATCTCCGAAGTTGATTGGTATTCCCGGCTTTTCAAGTCTTATAGTCCAAAAGATGGATTTTCTGAAAAAATGGCCCAAGCCCTAAAGGTTAAAACCAGCTCAGGAGATTTAGCCGATAACAATTGGCGGATTATGCCAGGATATCTGGCTAAGGATGACTTAAATGACCCTCGTTTGTTTGCTCCCCATATTAACCTAGAATCTCTTTTCTATTTAAAAGTTTCTAAAATCATCTCCCGTTTTTCGGAAGAAAATCCTGATTTGAGGCTTAATTCCTGGGTTAATTCGGAAAATTCAGCCAGAATTATCAAAGAAAAATTAATCAGTTTTGATCTTTTTGATAATGGAGTTGCTTTTCTGGGAAAAGTCAATTTTAATTCAAGATATATTTATCATCAACAAGAAGCCCTTTGGAATGAAATCTTTATTCAATATTTTAACGAGGAAGAACTAGACAAAGTTTTAATGGAGAATTTGTCTCAGGGCTTTATTGTGGTAGAATAGTATTATGATTAAAGAAGAATTTCAAAAAGCAAAAGAAAAACAATATGCCATAGGTGCTTTTAATATTTCCAATTTGGAACAAGCCAAAGCCATAATTAACGCTGCTCAGAAATTAAAGAGCTCAGTCGTAATTTCTACTTCTGAAGGAGAAAGTAAGTTTATCGGCAAAAGACAAGCCCAGGCCATAGTTGATGCTTTTAAAAAAGAAACTGGTTTAAATATTTTTCTACACTTGGACCATGGTAAATCATTAGAAGGCATTAAAGAGGCAATTGAGGTGGGTTATGATTCAATTCATTTTGATGGTTCAGAATTAAGTTTTGAAGAAAACATTGAGAAAACCAAAGAGGTTGTTCAACTTGCTAAAGAAAAAGGGATCGAAAATATTGAAGGGGAATTTACTCATATGCTTGGCAAGTCAGCCATAGAAGAAGCAGTAGAAATTAAAGAAGAGGATTTAACTAATCCAAAACAGGTCTTGGAGTTTGTTCAAAAAACCGGGATTGATAGTCTGGCTATCGCTATTGGTAGTATCCATGGAATAACCAAGAATAAAGAAATGAAAAACCCTCATCTTCACTTGGATAAGTTAAAAGAAATAGATGGGGCTTTAGGGGGAAAAGTTCCCTTGGTTCTACATGGTGGCTCTGGTACGCCGGAAGAAGATATTAAAAAGGCAATTGAATTAGGCATAGTTAAAGTTAATGTTAATACCGAATTAAGAGTTGCCTATACTAATGCTTTAAAAAAATCACTTCAGGACAATCCAGAACAGACTACGCCCTATAAGATTATGCCGCCGGTTATTGAAGCGGTTGAGAAGGTCGTTTTGGAGAAAATAAAACTCTTCTCCCAAAATTAGAGCGTTAGCGAATAATTTTGGTTAGAGAAAGTTTTACCCCTCCCCTATTTTTTGAGAATGTCTGATAGGTTTTTGCTAGGTTCAATCTTCAAAACCTTACCTGTTGTTACAGACGTACCCAAAAAATAGGGGAGGGGTGCTCAGATTTAATAACTAAAAATTCTTCGTTTTAAAAAACTTGAATTTTTAGATAAATATGGCATGAAAGTATCAATTGATAAAGAAACCTGCATTGGCTGTGGTAGTTGCGTTGCGATTTGTCCGGATTGTTTTGAAATGGGCGAGGATAATAAGGCGGTCTTGAAGGATGGGGGAAATACTTGTGATTGCGGTGATAATTGCGATTGCCTTAAAGAAGCCGAAGAAATCTGCCCGGTTGATGCGATTAAAATAGAAGAATAACCCTATTTCCATAATTTGCTTTCTTGACCAGAGGGGCTTTTTTGATTAGAATAAAGAAGCTAATTATTTAATTTTTTATGTTGGAACTATTGGCTCAACTGCGGCAAAAGACAGGTCGCGCTAATAATAGGCTCCGGGAACAGGGAATGATTCCGGCTGTTTTGTATGGCCATAAAATCAAGAATCTTAATTTAATGGTTAAAGACTATGATTTTGAAAAGATTTATCAGGAGGCCGGGGAAAGCACTTTAGTTAAATTAAAGATTGAAGGAGAGAAAGAAAGAAATGTTTTAATCCATGATATTTCCAAAGACCCGGTCAGCGATAAGGTTGTTCATATTGATTTTAATCAGGTTAAAATGGATGAAAAAACTACTGTTGAGGTTCCTTTGGTTTTTGTCGGTCAGTCCGAAGCGGTTGAAGCTGAAGCTGGTGTTTTGGTCAAAAATATCCAGGAAATTGAAGTCGAGGCCCTGCCGGCTGATTTGCCTTCCGAAATAGAGGTTGATATTTCTGTTTTGAAAACTTTTGATGATAATATCTATGTTAAAGACCTTAAAATTCCTGAGAAAGTTGAACTAAAAGCTAATCCTGAAGATTCGGTTGCCTCGGTTATTCCACCTCGAAGCGAGGAAGAATTAGAGGCCCTGGAAGAAAAGCCAGAGGAAGAGGTTGAAGATGTTGAAGTTGAAGAAAAAGGCAAAAAAGAAGAGGGAGAAGTTGAAGTCCCTGAAACGGAAAAACCTGCTCCTGAGGGAGAAGTTAAAGAAGAGGAAAACAAGGAGGAAAAATGAGAAAAATCTTAAAAAGTGTTTCTTTTTCCCGATGGGTAATTCTTTTAATATTATCCTTTTCTTTGGTTTTTCCTTTTTATGGTCAGGGAGCGAGTAATGTTGATGAATTAAAACAGGATTTGGAAAATCAAATCAGGCAAAAACAAGAAGAGATTAATCAATACCAACAGGAAATTGGGAAAACCCAACAACAGGCTAATACTTTGAAAAATGAAATCCAGATTCTGGAAAACCAGATTAATGTGTTTAGAGCGGAGATAAATCAGATTGATTTGGTCATTCAGAAAAGCACTCTTAATATTAGGGAAATCGATGATCAGATTAACGGTCTGGAAAGCGAAATGGACGAGAAAAAGGATTTATTAGGGGAATATATTAGAATTGTTGCCCGCTATGACCAGGAAACTCTTTTAGAGGTTATTTTAAAAAATGACAAGTTCTCTGATTTTTTTGATGAAATTAATGCCCTTGAAAATGTTCAGGATAAAATTCAGACGGTTCTAATTGTTGTCCAGGCCCTAAAAGATGATTTAGGAGTTGAAAAAGATAAGATGGAAGATGAAAGAGAAGAACAGAATCGTTTAAAATCTCTTCAACTAATTCAACGAAGGTCTGTTGAATCAAAACAGTGGCAAAAAGAAGATTTACTTGATAAGACCGAAGGCCAGGAAGCCGCTTATCAGAATTTAATTAAGGGAACAGAAAAAGAGATTACCTTTATCCAGGAGCAATTATCGCTTTTGGAAAGATACAATATTACATTAGAAGAGGCGGTTGGTCATGCTATTTTCGCTGCTTCCAAGACCGGCATCAGGCCATCGTTTCTTTTAGGGGTTTTGGAAGCTGAATCACGCTTAGGGCTTAATGTCGGGACCGGCAATTGGGAAAAAGATATGTATCAGTGTTATCGGAGTCTGGGATATATTACTAAAGCCGAACAGCAAAAAAACGCTTTCTTTTCAATCTGTCAGGAGTTAGGTATCAATCCTGATACTCAACCGGTTTCAGCCGAACCCTGGTATGGCTGTGGTGGAGCAATGGGCGTTGGTCAGTTCATGCCAACAACCTGGTTGGCCTACAAGGATCGAGTTGCTAATTTAACGGGTAATAATCCGCCTAATCCCTGGG
Organism: uncultured Candidatus Saccharibacteria bacterium; assembly: GCA_964594965.1. GTDB lineage: Bacteria > Patescibacteriota > Minisyncoccia > Portnoybacterales > UBA2143 > CAZQMX01. Next base: position 22,604 of record CAZQMX010000007.1, read on the forward strand.
TTCATAAGGATGCCTTTGTGGCAGCGGCGATTAAATTATCTGAAGGCGGGGCTAATCAAAGAACAGAGATAGGGGAAAGGACGGCTTATGCTAAATATCTCGGCGGCAGCCGATACAAGAAATGGATTTGGCATAATGTCACAACCTATGTTATCAATTTAACAGCTAATTTTCAAAAACAATATTTTGAGTAAAAACCCTTGACAAATTATATCAAGGGTGATATAATGGGAGCATGGCAATGGTAGATGAGTGGGGGTTTTCAAACTGCAAAAAACTAACCAAAAAAAAGTCGGAACGGGGGGCAATGATCCGACTCACATGTATTCTCATCTGCCATTGTCTTTAAAAAAAACAAACAAACGCTTGCTGGCGATTGACAAGGAAAAGAATGTAAGCGCGGGCGGCCCTCGATCAATTCAAAGGCCCAAAGAGCGCTAAGATATGCACCAAAAGCCCTTGTTCAATCGCCAGCAGCATTTTTTAGTAAGTAGTAGCGTGAGAATTCTGATCCCTCACCTAGTCTGGATTTTATTTATAATTATAATTTTTGCTCCGCAAAAATTGTATCCAGACTAGGTGAGGGAGTTCCAATTCCCTCCTACTGGAACGGGCTCTGATGCCCAAAAGGATTCTCACACTACTGTTTACTAGTTGTATTAGTAAGCGGTGGCATTCTCTTATCCTTCTAATCCGGCATTGCTCGATTATTAGACAACAGAATGTTATCCAGCGCTATTTTTTAAATAGTGTCTGGAATACCTTGAAAATCATTTCATATACAAAAGACCCCGTTCTGCGGGGTCTTTTGTATTTCTAAAGTATTAAAGTAAAGAACTATATATCAATCCCAGGCAACCAGGGAACTATATCCCTCAATGATTTTAAGTTGCTCGGGGGTTAATCCTAGAGAAGCATCAATTGCTTCTTCAATTAAATTCTGGGAAAAGGCAATCTCTTGACCAACTTCTAATGGTTTTGAGCCGGCTTTATCTTTAAGATAATCTTCAACATAGACCTTGTGTTCATTAGTCAGTTCCTGGGAATTATCTCTTAGATAGTTTTTTAGGGCTCGACGGGCTAGATGAGTGACTCCTTCGCCAACAAGGGCTTTTTCTATTAACTGACCGCTTTCTTCTCTTGATTCTGGAATAATTTCTTGGATAACTGGCTCTTCTGGTCTTTGAGCAATTTCCTGGCCAATAATTGGCTCTCCTTCAGAATTAAGAATAACTCCTTCGGTTGAGGCACCGTTTTCTTTGAGAGAAATTCCAGCTTCTTCTCCTGTTCTTTGGCTGGCGTAAAGGTAAATGCCGCCGGCCAGGATAAGAAGAGCGATAATCGGCAGGACAACAGAACTGCCATAGCGGTTAATCCATCCTTTGGTTTTTTTGCCCCAGCCGCCTTCATCGTAATCAAGACCGAACTGCGGACCACCGGTTGGTTGGGGAGATTGGCTTTCCGGCTGATTTGCCATAATAATATCTCCTTTCTCGACCTTTCCCCCCCGCTAAATTTTAATAGATCTAAATTTCGATAACGACCGGTAAAACCATTGGTCGTCTTTGGGTTTTAGTATACAGGAACTGACCAATCTTGTCACGGATATTATCTTTAACATAAGTCCAATTAGTCTTTTGACCGGGAGAAGTAGATTGGCTGACTATTTCTTTGACTTTCTTTCTGGTCTGGTCAAGGAGTTCTTTTGATTCTCTTAAATAGACAAAGCCGCGGGAAATGATGTCGGGTTCGCCGCGGACCCGGCCAGTTTTACTATCAACAACGGTAATAACAACAAACATGCCGTCTTCGGCCATGGCTTGTCTGTCCCGGATAACAACCTGGCCAACATCGCCAACGCCTAATCCATCAACCATAACATAGTTATTCGGAACTTCTTCCTTGGTTAATTTAATTGAATTTTGGTTAAGAAGAATAACTTTGCCGTTTCCACCAATCAGGGTATTCTTTTTGGCAATGCCAACGCTTTCCGCTATTTCTCCGTGGAGTTTAAGCATATAGTAACTGCCGTGGATAGGAATGAAGAATTTTGGTTTAATCAGGTTAATCATGACCTTAAGATCTTCTTCCTGGCCGTGTCCGCCGGCATGGACATCCATCATCTGGTAATGATAAACCCGGGCGCCTTGCTGCCAGAGCATATCTTTTAGGTTCTGGACAGTTCTTTCATTTCCCGGGACAACCGAAGAGGAAAAGATAATTGCATCGCCTTTCTGAACTTTAATATGGCGATGTTCTTGATTAACAATTCTCATCAAAACAGCGTTTTCTTCACCCTGGGCGCCGGTACATAAAATGACAACCTTATTATCCGGATAATCATTAGCCCGGTTAACTTTAATTAAGGTTCCTTTTTTGGCTTTGAGGTGGCCAAGTTTTCTGGCGATTTCAACATTGGTTCTCATGCTATAGCCATCAACGGCAACTTTCCGGTCATATTTTTCAGCCAGATTGACAACTTCCTGGACCCGGCTGATTAAAGAAGCAAAGGTAGCGATAATGATTCGGGCCGGGGCTTCTTTAAATATCATTTCAAGGTTATCCTGGATTTCTTTTTCAGAAATGGAATGACCCGGCTTTTCAGCGCTGGTGCTGTCTGACATTAGGGCTAAAACGCCCTTTTTAGAGATTTGGGTCAATCGAGAAATATCGGTTGGTTTGTCGCCAACCGGGCTGTGGTCGAATTTGAAATCGCCGGTGTGAACAATTCTTCCAACCGGGGTGTCAATAACCAAACCTAGTCCATCAGGAATATTATGATTAACATGGAAAAATTCAATCTTAAAACAACCCAATTCAATCTTATCGGTTTCTTTAATTTCATTAATATCTAGTTTTGGGGAAGAGGGGAAATCATCCTGTCTTTTTTTAATAATTCCGGCAGTCAGGGGAGTGGCGTAAATGGGTGGATTGCCTAATCGGCCAATTGAATGGGGAATGGCGCCAATATGGTCGTAATGGCCATGGGTGATAATGATTCCCTTAATTTTCTCTTTTTTATCCTTTAAATAGGCGGTGTTGGGGATGATGTAGTCAATGCCGGGCATGTTTTCATCCGGAAATTGAAGGCCCATGTCGACAATAATGATTTCATCACCATATTCAAAAACCGTCATATTCCGACCGACTTCTTCTAATCCGCCTAAAGGGATTATCCGCAGGTCTTTTCGAGACCTTGATTTAGTTGTTTGTATCATATATTGAAGATCTCTTACAAAACAATCCTTTCTACTGCGATTCCAAAATTCTGGCTGCAAATCATTCAAAGTTCGTCGCCTATACACAAGTATAGGCTCCTCGCTCTTCATAATTTTCGCTCAGAATTCTGAAATCTCGTAACGAAAAATTGTCTTGCAAGAAATCTTTGGTCTTGCCATCAGAAATGGCAAGTAATTATTGAGAGTCCGCCTTCGCTAAAGCTTCGGCGGGACACTAATTTCTATACCCAAAACAAGTTTTGGATAAAAATTGTGCCGAAGAAGGGACTCGAACCCTTAAGCCCGTGAGGGCATACGGTTCTGAACCGTACGCGTATTCCAGTTCCGCCACTTCGGCCAGCGTCTGTCATGGAGTTTATCCCGTTTTCCTTCGGGACCACACGCCCTATTTCCACTCGTAATTTTGTGGATTCTTAAGAAAGTCCAGTTTGGTTAAATTATCGACCAGTTTGTAGGTTGACTGGTCTTGAGGAATGTCAAATTGAGAAAGATTATTCGGTTCTTCGGTTCTTAATTCCGGGATTGAAGAATAGTTTGGGTTTTTAATCCATTCAATTCCTTTTTCTGACTCGCCTCGCTGCGAAGCGGGTTTTAGAGCGTAATATCCGGCCCCTTTTAATCTTTTAATTTCCTTGTAATCATGTTGGCTGGCTGTTGCTTCCCAATTAGCCATCAGGGTCTTTTGGTTGGTTGGGTTAATGCTGAAGTGGGCATAGCCGGGCTTAACAATGAATTTGTCTCCAGGTTGGCAATTAACTGTAAAAATATCTTCAATTTGGTCATTATTGAATTTCTGGAAGAGGAATTGAACTTGACCTTCTAGAACTTCATAAATTTCCGGGTAAGCCGAATTAGTTCCCGGGACCAGGGAATGGGTATGGCCAAAGGTTTTATTGCATTCTTTTCCTAATATTAAGGGAGCAAATTGGGTTAAATCATATCCCAGGCCATTTTGGGATATTTTTTCTTTGTCCTGTTCGTTTTCTGCCATATCCCGCCAAACATAGTAGAGTTCTGTTTTTGGATTAGCTTTTTTAAGCCATTCCTGGTCATAGACAAGATCCTTCATTTCTTCAAGAAGGCGAATGCTGCTTGGTTTAATATTCTCTAAATTGAACATAATTTTTCTTGTCATTCTGAACGCTCTTTCGCGTCATTCTGAACGTAGTGAAGAATCTATTCAATAGATCCTTCGACTTCGCTCAGGATAACTATTTATAACTAAATCAAAGATTTAGATAAATAGTTATTTCCAAACCCTTTTAGTTTTAATATACCAGTTTTCTATTTGAGAAAATCTTTGGGAATGAGTTGAAAGTTGTTCAACTTCAATCCCTTTAACTTTTTTGTTGATTGGATAAAGATAGGTTGGGCTGTAGAGAAAAACAGCCGGGACATCTTCAATTAATTCTTTTTGGAATTCCTGGTACTTTTCAATTCTTTTTTCCGGATTCATCTCCTGTCTTCCCTGTTCAAGGAGTTTATCAACATCTTTGTTTTGATAAAGGGCTAAATTAAGACCGGGGTCTTTTCTTTGAGATGAATGCCAGAAGGCAAAAGGGTCTGGATCAGCGCTTAAAACTTCTCCAAAAAGGAGGGCTTGGTATTGGCGGGGTCGGATGTAGTCCTGCTGGACAATTGTTGGTTCGGCTATTTCTAAATTGATTTTAGCGCCTAATTTTTCCCACTGGGTTTTAAGCATTTCTGCGACCTGGTTTAATTCCGGCCAATTGGTTGTTAAAAGTGTAATTTCAAGATTTTCTTCATTATTATTAATTTCTTTTTCCCTGATGCCGTCTTCATTTCTGTCTTTCCAGCCATTCTCTTCTAAAAGGTTTCGGGCGTGATCAAGGGCGAAATCGTAAACCTTGGTTTCCTGGGTGTATCCTAACCAGCCGGGCAAAAGAGGGGAATCAACTTTAATAGCTTCGTTTTTTAAAACTTCCTGGATAAGCTCGTTTTTATCGGTGGCGTAGGATAAAGCTAGGCGAACATTTTTATCAGAAAGGGGTTTGCTTTCGGTCTGGTTAAAAAAGACGGCATAATAGATTGGCAGATTAATCCGGTGAATATTTAAACTATTTCTAATCCCATTTAATTTTCCAGCCGGCAGAAAACTTAATCCGTCAACTTTTCCTTTTTGATAAGCCTTAATCAAATCATCCTGATTAGTGTAGAACTTAAAAGTAATTTTGTTAATAAAGGGCCCCTTAACTCCATTGTTTTCAAGGGAGATTAAATAGAAATCTTTGTTTCTTTCAAATTGAATTGATTCAACTTTGCCGTCTCTATCCTGGTCGATTTTTTTAAATTTGTAGGGTCCAGAACCAATTGGCTTTAAATTGTATTCAGCCAGGGCAAAATTGGAAGATGATATTCCGGCCCATAAATGTTTGGGTAGAATTCCAACCGTCAGATTATGTAAAAATGGGGCATAGGCAGTATTGAGTTTGAATCGGATACCAAACTGATCAATTTTTTCGACTTCAACTCCCTGCCAATTGATTTTAAGAGGACTTTTAAAATCAGGGTCTTGAATGGTTTTAATTGTAAAAATGACATCATCAGCGATTAGGGGTTCTTTATCGTGCCAAATGACATTCTTTTTTAATGAAATATCATAGGTTAGGCCGTCTTCTGAAACGGTATGTCTTTGGGCTAGGTCGGGGATAAGGTTACCCTGGCCGTCGTATTTAAACAGGCTTGAATAGACAATCTGGGTAATATCCCTGTCAGCGTCATTGGCTTGGGCCAGGACCGGATTAATGAAGCGGGGCTGGCCCAGAATGCCTTCCTGGTAGTCTCCGCCGGCCTGAGGCAGGACTTTGGTCTGGCTCAGGTAAGCATTAGTTATTAATCCAATCAGGGAGAAAATTAATACAAAAAGCAGGCCGCGGGTTATCCAGCGTTCGCGGGAAGGCAGAACCTTTGTTAAACAGATCCATTGCCTTATACTCGGCCATTTCCCTCCCGGAACTTTAAGTATCCTTAAAAGACCATCTATTAACTTGTTGGCTAATTTAGGAATAGATTTAGATGATGAGATTAAGAAAAGCGGTGATAATAAAGAGAGCAGATAGAATAATTGCGGCGTAGAAGACAATCTTTTCAAATCCTCTTTTGGTGTAATAGCTTTCTCCGCCACCGCCACCGCCGAAAATAGAAGAACCGCCAGCTCCTCTTTGTTGAAGAAGGATAGCGGTAATAAGAAGCAGGGATATGATAATTTGAATAATTGGCAGAATTGATTCCATAATGGACTTTTCCCTCGACTTCGCTCGGGATCCCGAGTTAATCTCGGGACTTTTTCTTTTTGGCTGGGGCAAAAAACATATTAATAACACTGATGATTAGAACGCCCCAGAAATATGACCAGATGCCGGTGATAGTTAATTCGGGGATAAAATATTCCAAGAGCCAGAGAAGGCCCATGTTGATAACTATAGTGAATAATCCTAAGCTTAATATTATCAGAGGGGCAGAAATTAGCTTTAGGATTGGTCTGATAATGAAGTTAATTAATCCTAAAAGTAATCCAGCGATAATTAGGGTTAAAATATCGCCTTGAAAAACAATGCCTGAGACCAGATAATCAGCTAGGAAAATAGCTAAGGCATTAACTAGGATTTGAACAATAAATCTGATCATTAATAGATTTTAACATTAATAAATTAGGGAAGTCAAGGTTTGGTTTTCCTGATTAATTTCTGTAATTTAAAGACGCTTTTGCCTGAAACTTGCATTTTAGGTTTTTTCTTTTTTTCTCTTTTCCGGGCTTTTTTTCTTTCTTTTTCTTCAATTTGTTCCAGTTCTTTCTTTTTCATGTTTTTATTCTATCATATTTGATTATCTTTGTCATTGAATTAGGCACACACATTTGTCGGTTTAGTGATTAATTAATTTTAGCATCTCAT
>CAZQMX010000008.1:0-27270 GCA_964594965.1 uncultured Candidatus Saccharibacteria bacterium
AGAACCGTGTGAACCGTGGGAACCGTGACTACCATGAGAACCGTGTGAACCGTGGGAACCGTGACTACCATGACTGCCATGGCTGCTATGGCTTCCGTGTGAACCATGACTACCATGCGAACCATGAGAGCCATGTGAGCCGTGAGAGGAATGAGAACCATGGGAGCTGTGAGAACCATGGGAAGCGTGAGTACAGGCGGCTGAAGTTGGATCAGCTTTCATTGCTCCGGCCAGACCAACTCCTAACGCTAAAAACGTCATGGCAATTTTAGCCACACCTTTCTTATTAATCTTTCCTTCTTCGCTCGTTAAAAAGGCCTTGATGTCCTTTTTTATAGCAGGCAGTTTGCTTTTCTTCATATATGTTTTTATTATACCAGTTTTTTAGGAAAATAAAAAACTTCCTGTGGATAACCCCGCACCAGAACAAAGTTCAGTGCGGGACAGGCAAAAACAGGAAGTTAAAAAATTATCTATTTAATCCACTCTTCAAAAACTTCTTTGATTTTAGGATTCTCCAGTTTCTCAAAAAGATAATCCAAAATAGCCATGTTGATCTGACATCTTTCATTAGTCGGCATCTGGCCAAAAATATTTCCCTGTTCGGAATAGTTGTAAATTGGGCAAACGCCACAGTAGGGCTTGTAAACACAGTCAACGCAATGGGGCTGGACTTCAAGGCAGGAAGCCGTGCATAAAGTTCTTGTTACCGGACTGCCAACAATTTCCTGATAAGTATCCTTAATGTTTCCCAAGCGGAAACTTTCATCATCCATCATTGACATCATTCTTCCTTCATCACAAGTATAGACATCGCCGTTGTAATTGTAGGCCAACTGGCCAATTCCAGCTCCGCAGGGAGAACGAAAATCCAAATGGTTTGGATCAAATTCAGTTAAAATCTTGGTTAAAAATGTTTTAGCGGCTTTTTCCCTGACTTTTTTCCCTTTCAGGTTTAATTCAATAATGTAACCAAGGGCTTTTTGGTAGAATTTAATGTATTCTTTGGCTCCGTAGCCAATCTGCTTAAAATGATCTCTGGTAAATCCAAAAGGATTTAAAGGCCTGAGATAAAAATCATTAAAGCCAAGTTTTAGATGCTCGTTAATAATTTCTTTGGCGCAGGACAGGGAATAACGGCTAATAGTCACAGCCGTGCCCATTTTGAAAATATATCCTTTTTTCTCCAATTGAGGATAAAGTTTGAAGAATTTCCTTGCCCATTTGGCCGCATGCTTATAACTTCCGCCCTTATCACCAATTAAAACCCTGTTCTTGTTATGAACCTTTTCCGGCCCATCAAGAGAAATACACAAACTGACTTTTTTACCCAGTAAATACTTAAATTTCTTTTCGTCCATTAAGGTGAAATTAGAAACTAACCGGATTTCCAAATCTTTGGCTTGTCCTGAGCTTTGTTGAAGGATTTTGTTCTTTTTAATTGATTCTTCAACAATAAATTTAACAATTGGCCAGTTAACCAAGGGCTCACCGCCCTGAAACTCAATCGCGACAAACTGGCTGGTTGTTTCAAATATTTTATCAACAACCTTTTTAGCTGTTTCCTTCGACATATCATAGCCCTCTTCTTCCATTGTCTGGGCACTGGCATGGCAATAGACACAACGATGATTGCATCGAAGAGTAACAACAATAATATGCAGGCTTGGTCCGCCAAAAAGAAATGCGTTTTTCTTTCCATATCGGCTGATTAAATCGCCGATATCAGCTTCTTTTTTCAGAAAGTTTTTTTCTTTGAGAGAAAGATAAGGTTCTTTTTCTTTATCCAAATTGCCCGATAAAAAATTCTTAAACTCTTTTTCTTTTAAAAGAGTCCATTGGCCAACATCATTGGTTAAAAGATATTTATTCTTAAACTTCCTGAAACGAAAAAAGCCCAAGTCATTGTATTTAATTTTATCTGGCTCTAATGACATATTATGAATTATATATCATTCTCTCTCCTAAAATCAATAAATTCAAAATATTTACAAAAATAAACAGGCGATATAAGATAAAATGATGTGGGAAAAAGAATATAAACAGAAAAAATATTACTGGGGACTAAAACCTGACCCTGTCTTAGAAAAATGCATTAATAAAATTCCCAAAGGCAAAGTGCTTGATATGGGCGCCGGAGAAGGAAGAAATAGTATTTTTTTGGCTAAAAATGGATTTGAAGTAATCGCTATTGATAAAATCAAACGAGGGCTGGAAAAAATTAAAAACTTATCAAAAAAATATAATCTAACCATCGAAACAAAAACCTGCGATATCAAGGACTTTAATTTTAGAAAAAACAAATATTCTTTAATAGTTTCTGCCTCCTCCATTGACTTTCTAAAAAAAGCGAAATTGACACTATTTTAGATAAAACTAAATTATCGATTAAACCAAGTGGATTTATTTATCTATCGGTTTTTTCTACCAAAGACCCGATCTATAAACTGATAATAGAAAAAGACATAAAACAGATTGGAGAAAACACCTTTTATCTGCCTAGATCAGAAACCTACAGACATTTCTTTATTAAAGAAGAACTTCAGGAAAAATTCAATGATTTCAAGATTATTCTATTAAAACAAAAACAAATATTAGATACAGAACATGATAAACCACATTATCATGATATGATTAAGTTATTAGCGCAAAAGAAGAAAGCAAGAAGATAAAATTTAATACATTGGGGTATTATGAAAATCATTCTCATTCGCCACGGCGAAACAGAAGAAACCAAAAAAGGAATTCTACTTGGCCATTTGCCAGGTTGTTTGTCATCTAAGGGTAAAATAGATATGAAATTAACTGCGAAAATTATTAAAAAACTCAATTTAAACCCTAAGGTTATTTTCTCCAGCGATTTAAAAAGAGCAAAAGATTCTTCCAGAATCATATCTAAAGAATTAGGATTAGAAATCAAGTATAATCAATTACTCCGAGAAAGAAAAGGTGGTGCTTCCGAAGGAAAAACAGAAAAAGAAATAAATTGGAAATTATATGAAAAAACATCATTTCCTCATCGCAGACATATTGGCGGAGAAAGCTTTGTTGAAGTAAAAGAAAGGGCCAAGGAATTTCTAGATAATATCTTAAAAAATGAAAAACAAGATTTCATTATTATCTCACATAATGCTTTTTTATCTATGCTGCTCTCTCATATTAAAAATTGGAGCGTAAGAAAAAGCTGTCAATTCAATTTTAATAATTCTGTAACAATTATTAATACAAAAGATAAGAGAGTGGAACAAATCCCACTCTCTTAAATGTAAATGTCTATTATTCTAAGGACACATACATCAGTTTAGACGCCACTATTTTTCTGATCATGGCGCATCGTTTAGGCGATAGAGGGGTAAAGTATTTACCTCTTTTTGAATACGGACAGCCTCCCCTGCAATGCCATTTAGCAAAACAATCATTACAACCGGGAATATTAAGTACATGGAATCTACGCACCCTGGCAAGAGAATTGCTATTAATTCTCGCGCTGTTTTCAAGAATACACCCAATCTCAAAATCGTTTGCAAAAGAACTGTCATCATTAAAGGAAACTGTACAGGCCGAGATAATTCCTTCTGGAGACACGGAATAGTTAGGAATTGGAACCGAACATGGAAACGGAGATATGGAATGTATATCCGTACCAGTTAGGTTAATATCGACTCCAATCTTCCTATAATCTCTCCACAACTCAAAATAGGTTCGACTAAGCAGATTGCGATCTATCTCGGTACTTTCTTTTAATGTCCGACCCAAAGCCTCTTTGAGCCCGAGAAAGATATTCTTAATTCCGTAGTTGTAGAGTTGATCAACAATTTCCCGGATTCGCATGTAGTTTACTTCAGAAACAACCGTTAAAATACTAACTGCGGATTCATTTTCCAATAAAAATCCGATGTTTTTCCAAATACGATCAGCTATGTCCGAATCTAATCCGTAACGTTCATTTTTTCCAAAAAATCCGTCCCAAGAAACTTGAACTTCTTCGATATCATGAGCTATCTCTTGATATTCATCACGCAAGAAAAACCCATTAGTCAATATTCGAAGCTTTAGGTTAATGCCGTCAGGTAAATCTTTTTTTGCCCTAATGATACATTCTTTTATCAGCGGGATGAGTAAAGTGGGCTCACCCCCAGAAAACACAATTTCCAGCGTATTAGCATTTTCTTCTTGGGCATATCGACAAAAATTACTTACTGATCTTAATGCAATATCCCTGGCCATGTTCCTCGGATTAGAGCCAGCTCGAACACTACAATACTGACAATTTAAGTTACATTTTGTGGTAATATTAAGCCGAAGGCGAATCTTATCTTTATCGTATTTGAACCCCTGCTCGCGGATAAAATCAGGCACATTACTCTGTGATGAAGCCTCTTTGATCCAATCTCCGCCTATGTCTCCGATATTAGCCTTTCCATCACTAACAGCGAAACTTCTGGTTAAAGGAGCATAGAAGAGAGTTTGTTTGTTCATATTGATTGCGTAAATCTCTTTGCCTAAAAGTTTATTCGTTAGCATTTTAACCTCCTCTCTTCAGATGTTTGATATAAAGAAAAAGGGACCGATACCGATGAAGCGTACGATCCCCCTTGTTTCAGACCACGGCCGCCCAGACATTATCGTTTTTTGATTCGCGAAAGAATTCGCGTGTTCGAGCAGCACCCGAAAGTAGAAGCCCTGGATCCATCACTGATCCGGCCGACGGTAACAACCACCTTCTTTTTATTGGTACCTTTCATGACCTTCTCCTTTGCTTGATTGTTAGTGGACAACACTACCTATTAATAAAAAATAACCTCTTGCCACTATTGAATCACATTTCATTAAATTCTGTCAAGAGTAATTTTAACTCTTGCCAAATAAATTGATTTTTGGTATAAAACAATACTGCCTCGAATTATGAAAATATGCCTAATAGCTCCAATAGATGAAGCTGTCCCGCCTCTAAAATATGGCGGCATAACAAGAATTATCGATTTGCTCACTAATGGATTAATTAAACATAACCATTCGGTGACACTTTTAGCTTCCGGTGACTCCAAAAACCCAACAAATAATATTCCTATCATTCCAAAGGCTATACGCGGTTTTTACTGTGATTCAAAGACACGCGAGGCACATATCTATTTAGCAACTTCAAAAATATTAGAAGTCACCTCTAGACAAAAATTCGATTTAATTCATAATCATTTCGGTTGGCGGTTATTACCATTCGCTCAATTATCTAAATCGCCAATGATAACTACATTTCATACTACTCTTGACCAAATTGATGAAGAAATAATTATAAATGCTTGCAAAAATACTTCCTTTAATGCAATAAGTGATAGTCAGCGTAAAAATATGCCTTACCTGAATTTTGAAGCCGTCATCCATAACGGCGTTGATACTTCCTTGTATCGCTTTTCAAAAAAACATCAAGGATATCTTGTCTTTCTTGGTCGGATGTCCCCTGAAAAAGGCGCTCTAGAGGCTATAGAGATATCAAAACAACTAAAGAAACAAATTATTATGGCCGGTCCTGTGCCTATTCGAGATAGGCAGTATTTTCAAGAAAAAATATACCCACATATAGATGGCAAAAAATGTATTTTTTTAGACGAAATCAATGACAAACAAAAAGATAAACTCTTGGGAGGAGCCGAAGCATTACTCGCCCCTGTTCAATGGAAAGAGCCTTTTGGTTTGATCTTTATAGAAGCTATGGCTTGTGGAACTCCGGTAGTTGCCTTGAATCGTGGAGCTATCCCTGAAATAATCATAGATAGAATTACAGGAATTATAGACAAATCTGTTGAAGAATTAATTCAGCGATTTAAAGAAATAAAAGATATCGACAGAAAAGATTGTAGAAAATTAGTTGAAGAAAAATTTACTGCCTCAATTATGGTTGATAAATACGAAAAATTATACCAAAAGATTCTCTCTTAAATTATAAAAGGCCGAGCACTTTTAAATTATCTGTTATACTTGGAATGATATCAAAATTTTTAACTTTATTAATATCAACCCATTTATATTCCTGATGTTCTTTACTTAGAACTAAACGGTTGTTTTTAGCCCTGACCAAGAAAGGAATAATTTTGTTGTTTTCAAAAAAGATTGACTTACCTTGTTTAATAATCTTCACCTTAATACCTAGCTCTTCATTAATTTCTCTAATTAAGGCTTCTTTGATATCCTCATCTTGATTAATATGACCACCCGGACAGGTCCATTTATTCGGAAAATATTTAGAACGACTACTTTTTTTTAAAAGCAGTACTTGATTTTTGAGGTTTAAAATAATCGCTGAAACGACTAACTGCATGTCTTTTATTCTAGTTTCTTTGAATAATAAAGTCAAAGCCCCACTAAAACTTAGCGGGGCTTACTCCTTTTCTAGGGCCAATTCTCTTATGATAAGGTTTTGGATTTTCTTTAGGGTCTTGTCTAAATCCTTGTTATTTTCTAGTTGATATACTTTATGTCCCCATCTGCGAAGATCTCCAGCTACTTCTTCGTATAATCCAATTTCTACCTCGGCTTCTTTATCTTTTAAGTCTCCCTCTTTAAGATGCCTTCGAGTTCTTTGTGTCTCCTTTGCCACTTTAAGAATAACAGTCAAATCTGGAACAAGAATATAAGCATTCAGCCACCAAATAAAATTCGGTTTTAATCCGTCTATTTGTTGCCAGGCTAAAGATGAGGCAACATACCGGTCACTGACAACAATCTTGCCTTTTTTAAGATTGGGAATAATTTCCCTATAAAGGTGGAAGTAACGATCGCCAGCTAAAAAGCAAGCTCGAACAAAAGGCATTTTCTTATACTTCCAATACCGGCAAATCTGACCAACTTTTGTGTTAGTGGGTTCTTTAGTCTGAACCACTGACAATCCACTCTTTCTCAATCGTTGGCAAACTAATCTTGTTACAGTACTTTTACCAGACGCATTCGATCCTTCAATCACAATAAATAATCCTTTTTTTATCATAAGCCTTACCTTTCTTTCATGTTTTTCTCTTCTTATATTTTTAAAAGAACTTAGTAGAATTTTAAATTTAACTCAGTTTATTTTTTAAAGCCATTGACTAAGCAACCAATCAACATCCTGTTTTTCTTGCCACTGCTTTTTCATCTCTTGAAACATCTTTTGAGTGCCTGGATACGGCTTTGGTTTCTCTTTAAAAAGTTTATTATATGGCCTCCAATCTTCAATCACATTATTAAATACTTCTGATATTTTCCAAATATAGTCATTTGGCTTGTTTTTAATCTTTGAATCTTCTTTTAGATTATACTTTTCCTCCAAATAATCAAAAAAGATAAAATGAAGCAATTCATGAGCAATGACTTTATTGGAGAACTCTGGGATTCTATGTCTGTAGGGAAAGAAAAAGATTTTGTGTTTGATGTATCTAGGAAACATATGCCAGATAGAAGCGATTCCTCGATAACTTCCTTTTGGCCAAGGATGATTCTTGAAAATCCTATCAATTAATTGATAATATTGTTTTTCAACTTTCTGCCAATCTTTTTGAGCTTTGGCTAATCCTTTCTTGATTTCTTTTTCTCTTATCTCATAGATATACTTGGTATATTTTCTAATTAACTTGTTCCTCTCTTTTTCTGAAAAATTCTTACTCAAAATATATTTAAAATCATCTGGCAGAAACCAAAGCGAAAACTGACGCTTGTTCCCTTTGTGTTCGTTCTTGATAAAATTAATGCAATTGTTAGTATCTTCTTTTAGATCAATTTTTAGTTTGGTTTTAGGGTATTTGTTCATGTTTTTGTTAGCTATTTTTTGGAACAAAAAATAGCTTAGGCAGTGTTCTTTTTCCAATAGCTATTTTATAAATCGCGCCGAGCGGACAATCCCACCGATCCAACCTTCGTAGCGGCTGATCGGTGATTCTATTCAAAAAAACTCTAATTGGATCTTTGTGGCTGATATAGACACGGTTATTTTTTTTGTCTCTTAAAATAAATTTCATCCTTTTGACAACATCTATTGTTCTTTCGCCTTCGTCCCATTCGTTTAAATAATCTTTGCGATATATTCCTATCGCTGGATTATCAATGGTTTTCTTAATAATTTTGGCTGTCTGAACACATCTTTCCATGGGTGAAGTAAAAATTTCTTTTATTTTGTATTCTTTCAGAAAAAGGCCCATTTCTCTAGCTTCCATTTCTCCTTGTTTGCTTAAATAAAAACCCGGTAAGCGGCGGTAAGTAATTCTTTTGGGATTATGAACTCGGGTGTGACGGCAAATAAAAATATTCATTATACTTTCATCAGCGACAAAACATAATTACAAAATTCGTCTTTGATTACTTCTTCAACATCCGGGTCAATATTCTTTAATTCAACTTCAAAATATTTCCCTTTTTGCTTCAAATTAAAATCAGCCAACTCCTTGTATTCTTTGATGGCCAATTTTATTGCTTTCAACTTATAAATTTTCCTATCAAACTTAATAATCACCATAAAACACAAAAGCACGAAAACACAAAAAACATTTATCTGCTAATATTTTTATCTAATGCGGATATTTCCGTCCAAAGCATTGCGCCAATTTCTTCAGTCAATTGTATTCCCACATTATAGTCCTCTTCTTCTAAGTAATTCTCTTCTTTTGAGAAGTATAATAAATATTTAGATTCTTTTAACGACCCGTAAGAAATCTCTAAAAAATTTAGTTGAACTGCTGGTTTTCTTCTCGCATATCCTTCAATATAGTTCAGTATAATTGACATTGTCGCTCTACGAATCTGTGAAGTTACCCCATACAACTCATTTTTTGGAAAATTTTTTGTAACTTTATAGACAAGGTGAACATATTCATCCATCTTCTTTTTTAATTTATCCTGAAATTCTGTCATTTGTTTTTGTGTTTCTATGTTTTGGTGTTTTTGTGATTTTTGCCGTACTTTTCCTCCCAAGGCACAGCAATCCCTAAGGGATCATCTTCGTATTTCATTTCCTCTTCTGATTCCTGGCTTTCTCCGCCAATAGCGGATAAAAGCGCCTGGCTAATGATATAGTCTCTGATTTTTTTGTTACCCCTAACCAATTTAATCCTGAAAGAATAATTTAGAAGTTCGTTTAAAAATTCTCCTTTTAATTCTTCCAGTTTTTTGGAATTTAATTTCTTTTTCCCTTTCAGAGAAACTTTAATTCTATTCTTGCCCCCGTTCTCTAAAAATAGATAAGCCCGGTCGACAAAAACATAGGCGGTTCCGTAGACCGCCTCCATTGGATATTCTGTTGTATTAAAAGAAAACTTAATTGTATCCCTAGGCATAATTTTGCTCTCTTACTGAACAACCATGACCTTGACCTCCTGGACCATCCTTGAATCTGTTGCTTCCTTGCCGCAAAAAACAATCATTGAAACCTGATCACCGTCCTTTAGGCTGGATAAACTAATGCTTGCCTGACTAACCAATTCCATTGCTGAAGAAAGAGTGGTTCGGTAATAAACGGTCTCGTCGTTGACACTGACTCCTTCGGCTGACCCGACTTTATCCTTGGGATAGAAATAAATCATCCCGTTTTCAGTTCTGTCAAAAAGCCCGTCAGTTACGACATTGCTAAGCAGGGGACATTCTTTTCCGGCGAACATAATCGGTCCATCAGAATGTCCTCCTGGCAATCCAGGAATTCCTACTTTTTGATAAGTGTAATATCCGCCAATTCCCACTACGACTACAATCAGAAAGATTATAGTCAGGGCATTGTTTTTCTCCATAAATATTCCTCCTTATATTAATTAATATTTTTAAAAATTTCGACTCTTAATATATTATATCCCCCCTAAAAATCGGTGTCAAATCCAGATGTTAATAAAGCAAGCATTAAACCAGTCAATTAAACATTGATTAAGAAAGATAACCAAAACCGTTGAGCCAGCTAAAAAAGGGCCAAAAGGAATTTCTGATTTCATTTTCTTCTTGCCCAAAACAATTAAAGTCAGTCCTATCACCGCCCCGGAAAAGAAAGAAATGAATAAAGCAATTAGGATCCCGGGCCAGCCAAGAATAAGCCCCATTAAAAATGCCAGTTTAACATCGCCCAAGCCCATCCATTTGCCTTTGGAAACAAGAACCAGAAGAAGAAAAAAACCACTGGCTAGGATTGCTGAAAGAAAATGACTAATAAAATCTTTTTCAAAAAACAGATAAAGGAAAGCAATAATAACGGCCGGGTAAACAATCTTATCAGGAATTAAGTAATACTTTAAATCGTAGACGAAAATAATTATCAAAAGGGAAATAATAGTTAGGTAATAGAAGGTAATAAGGGAATAACCAAAAGAATAAAAAGTCATTAAAAAGAGTAGGCCGGTCATTAATTCAACCAACGGATACTGAAAACTAATTTTTTTACGGCAGTAGCGGCATTTGCCGGAAAGAAGAATAAAGCTGACAATCGGAATTAAGTCAGGCCATTTTAAACTAACCCGGCAATAAGGACAATGGGAGCGATCAAATGAAATCGGCTTTTTCTTTTTCAGGCGGTAAATAATAGCATTGATAAAACTACCAACCGAGAGCCCAAGAATGAAAATAAGAAAAAAAGACATAAGAATATCCCTAACCCAAAGACAGCCCTCAAGACAAAAAGGACTGTCTTTTTTAAAAAACAAGTTAAATATTAATACTAGTCAGCAGCGCAGTCAGCATTAGCCGCATCGCAGTTAGCGGTACTGCCGGCGTAGCCAGTACTATCAATACAATGAGAACCGGAACTCTTCAGAGCAGACTGAATACAATAGGCAGTGTTAATTTCATAAACAGTCATATTTGTCCCGCCATTGTTGGCATAAACATTATCATTAATCGTATCCATATCAGTCGGATTAGAATTGGTTATCCCATCATAATCGCTATTGTCATCGTAAAACATTTCTGCTACTACTCGAGCCTGATCTAATCCTGACTTAATTGCCGTATCCTTGGCCTTATTCCTGGCTGAGTTAAGAGAAACCAAAACAATTGTGGCCAGAATGCCGATAATAGCAATAACAACTAAGAGTTCGATCAGGGTAAAACCTTTTTCTCTTCTTCTAAACATTTTTATACTCCTCTCTAATCAGCAGCGCAATCGGCCGTGCCCGCATCGCAGGTAGCCGTACTACCAGCATAGCCAGTACTATCAACGCAGTGTTCACCAGAACTCAAATCTGCTTCAGCGCAGTAAGCAGCCGCTATATCATGAAGGGTTAAAGTCCCGCCATTGGCAGTAATATTATTACTAATCGTCGTATAGTCAGTAGTGTAACTTCCGGTAGCGATGCCGTCATAACTGCTGCTGTTGCCATCATAATGCATCTCAGCTATTAACCTAAGTTGGTCTAGGGCCGATTTAATTGCCGTATCCTTGGCCTTATTCCTGGCTGAGTTAAGAGAAACCAAAACAATTGTGGCCAGAATGCCGATAATAGCAATAACAACTAAGAGTTCGATCAGGGTAAAACCTTTTTCTCTTCTTCTAAACATTTTACTTATCTCCTTCTATATAAATTAAAACAATATTTCGACCTTTAATGATGATTAAAACTTAAGACAATATTCCGGGTCATTGCATGTTCCAGCCGGCACCGTTATATCCGTAATATCGGCGTAATCAATATCGCTGCTGAAAACAACGCTGTTACTTTCATTCTCCAATTGGTCAACGCCAATAACATAGGTTTGATTGCTATTGCCCGGATAATAGAAATACGTCATTGAACTTAGATCGGATGGAACCAATGGCATGTATACTTTTCCGCCTCCCCCTCCCTGAAGTTCGTAAACCAACGTTCCGGCTGTTGAAGCATCTCCCCAACTTTCAGTATCATCTGTCCCCGGATACTGCATATTATCATTATAGTATAATTCCAGAGACGAGGCCACCTGTCTGATATCACTTAACCGTCTGGCATCACGGGCCTTCTCCCGATAATCGCCAATGAAAAAAAAGACCAGAGTTGCCAAAATACCAATAATAGCAATGACAACCAACAATTCAAGAAGAGTAAAACCCTTTTCTCCTTTCAATAATTTTAACATATTAAAACGCCCCGGCCAGATTGTAAATCGGCATAAAAACAGAAAAGACCAGAATACTGACCCCTATCCCCAAAAGAACCAATAGAATCGGCTCAATTAACTGACTAATGTTGTCAACAACGCTTTCAACTTCTTTACTGTAAAAGGTACTCAATTTTTCCAGAATCAAATCAAGTTTGCCTGTTTTTTCACCGGTCCTGACCATTTGATTGAAAATCGGCGGGATTTCTTCATATTGTTCAAAGGTTGAGCTGATCATTTTGCCGATCTTAACATCGTCTCTGGCCTGGAAAATGATTTTCTCAAAAACAGCATTGCCAATCACCTGGCCAGAAACATTCAGGCTCTCAATAATTGAAACTCCGCCCTTAATCAGGACTCCCAGATTATCAGACAAGCGGGACAGATAAGTTTTCTGGAGAATCTTGCCGAAAATTGGAATTTTTAATTTAATAGCATCTATCTGGGCTCTACCTTCCTTGGTCTTGTTGTAGCGGAAGAGAAAAACAATAAATCCAATCAGGATGATAGCAAGGAGCCAACCCATTTCTTTCAAAAATTTACTCGACCAGATGACTATTTTAGTTGACCAAGGCAAATCCTGACCAGATTCGGTCAGAATTGTCGTTAATCCGGGAATAACCATAACCATAACCAGAATACCGGCGGCAAAAAAAGCAACCAGGATAAAAATCGGATAAGCCATTGCGCCACGAACCTTGGTAATTAAATAATATTCTTTTTCAAGGTGGTCAGCCAAATAATCCAAACTCTCGCGCAAACGGCCGGAAACTTCGCCGGTCTTAATTAGATTAATAGCAAATGAGGAAAAGACTTTTGGATTCTCTGCCAAGGCCTGCGAAAATGCCATCCCGCCGTCAATCTTATTAGCCATTTTGGCAATAATCTCCCTCAAACGCCGACTTTCAAACTGTTGACTAAGTATTCTTAATGACTGAACCAAGGGAACATCAGCATCAACCAGAATCGCCAACTGGCGGAAAAAGACAAAGATTTCTTTTCTTTTTACTCCTTTAAAAATATTAATCTCTTTGATGAAAAAAGATTTTTTTTCTGCTGATTCAAGTTTAATTACTACCAATTGGTTATCCTGAAGGGTCTGTAAAGCAGCCATCTTATTAGGGGCTTCGATTGTCCCAGTCTGGGACTGACCTTCTTTTGTCCTGACAATATAACTAAACTTCATGCGAAATTTATCTAAATTTATGAGCCCTGAATTTATTGAAGGGCGAAATAAATTTAGTTATTAATTTGAGCACCCCGCCCCCTAAACCCTAATTCTTTGCCGAATAATATATAACTAATCTGTTTTCTACCTAATTCTTGTTTAATTATTGAATTAGAACATAGGGGGCGGGGTAAAGATTTTGTTCCTAAATTTTATTCGCTTTCAGCTCTAAAATTTAGACAAAGCCCTTACTTTTTCAACAACATCCTTAACTCGGACAGATTGGTCGATTGCGCCTCAGCATGCTCTAAAGATATCATTCCTCTTCTGACTAAATCCGCTAAGGAACGATTAAGGGTTATCATTCCTTCTTCTAAACCGGTTTCAATAATCATATCAATTTGATGGGTTTTGCCTTCCCGGATTAAGTTCCTGACGGCTGAATTAGCAATCATCAGCTCAACCGCGTTTATAACCCCGCCTTTAAGAGAAGGGATTAAACGACGGGATAAAATGCCCAAAATTGTGGCTGATAACTGCATTCTGATTTGTCCCTGTTGGTAAGGGGGAAAGCTGTCAATAATCCGATCAACGGTCTGGGCAGCGGTATTGGTGTGGAGGGTTGTTAAAACTAGGTGCCCGGTTTCAGCCGCTGTTACAGCGCTGCTCATTGTCTCCGGGTCACGCATCTCGCCAATCATAATCACATCCGGGTCCTGACGAAACGATTCTCTTAAGCCACGATGAAAATTCTGGACATCCAAACCGACTTCTCTCTGGTCGATAATACACTTGTCTTCGGTAAACATATATTCAATCGGGTCTTCGATGGTAATAATATGGTCCCTGCGGGTATGATTGATTTCATCAATTAGGGCTGCCAGAGCAGCTGATTTCCCCTGACCGGAAGGCCCGACAACCAGAAAGAACCCTTGGGGGTTTTTGGCAAACTGATGATAAATCGGTGGTAGATTTAGTTCTTCAATACTTCTAATTTTTTTGGGAATAAGGCGCAAAGCAGCGCTGATTTTTTCCAATTGGAAATAGACATTGACTCGAAAACGAGTCCCATCATGATGAGAGAAAGATAAATCAATATCTCTCATATCCAAGAACTGGTCCTTTTTTTCTTCTGGAATCAGAGTAAAAGCCAGTTCTTTGGTATCTTTTTCAGTCAAAGGCGGTTCTTTTCCACCCGTAGTCAAACTACCATTAATTCTGAAAATTGGAGGATGACCAACCGCCAAATGAACATCAGTTGCATCTTTTTCTATGGCCTCGGACAAAATCTCATCTAGTCTTTTTTTGTAATCTTCGGTGGTCATATATTTATTCTTCAATCATCCTCATCATTTCTTCAAAAGAAGCTAAGCCCTGCAGAACCTTATTAATCCCATCCTGCTTCATAGTGACCATTCCTTGCCTTTCGGCTTCTTTGATTAATTCTGCCTCGCTTAATTTTTTGTTAATAATTTCTTCTAACTCAGGTGTCATTTCAAGCATTTCATAAAGAGCGACTCGCCCTTTGGTTCCTTTTTTGCCGCATTTTTCACAGCCGACCGGGCGATAAATCTTGTAGGGTTTCTTCCAAGTAAATTTACTTCTCTGTTCCGGACTAAGTTTAGCCAGTTCCTGGTCAATAATATCGCTTTCCTGTTTCGGAGCGGTAATCTCCTTTTTACAGTCCGGACAAAGCCGCCTAATTAGACGCTGGGCAGCAGCTAAGATTAAAGAAGTTGGCAAAAGGAAAGGACTAATTTTCATATCAACCAAGCGGGGAATAACGCCAATAGCATTATTAGTATGAAGGGTTGAAAGGAGAAGATGGCCGGTCAAAGCAGCATGAATTGCCAGATTAGCGGTCTCTTCATCCCTGATCTCGCCGACCATGATAATATCAGGGTCCTGACGGAGAATATGGCGCAGACCGGAAGCAAAAGTATATTTAATCTCCGGTCTAATCTGGGACTGGCTAACTCCTTCAATATGATATTCAACCGGATCTTCCAAGCTAACGATATTAACCTTTTCATCATTTAACTTGCCCAGGATTGTATAGAGAGTTGTTGTTTTACCGGAGCCGGTCGGACCGCTCATAAGTATCATGCCAAAAGGCTGTTTGATTGCTTTTTCTAAAACCTTAAGATTATACTCTTCAACGCCAAGTTTGGAAAAATCATCCAAGCCAGCTGCCGGGTCCAGAATTCTTAAAACAACTTTTTCCCCGCCAGAGGTTGGAAAAGTAGAAACCCGGAAATCAATTTTCTTTGAAGAAACAGCTGTATTAAAACGACCATCCTGGGGAACCCTGGTTTCATCAATTTTCAAATTAGAAAGTACCTTGATTCGGGAAATAACGGAAGCGTGAACTTCCTTGGGTAAAAACAAACTCGTTGAAAGAATACCATCAATTCTGAAACGAACCTTAGTTTTTTTCTCAGCCGGCTCAATATGGATATCGGAAGCCCTACCTTCAATAGCATTCTTGAGAATAATAGCAACTATCTTGGTAATCGGAGCTTCAGCAGTAATCTTCTTGACTTCCTCGACTATTTTAGCCGGTTTCATCTTTTCCTTTTCCTCTAACTCAACTTCCAGTTCTTTAAGCGCTTTTTTAACCTCGCCCCGGAAACTCTGATACTGGTTTAGAATATTTTTAAGGCCGGCCTGACTAATTAAATATATTTTTGACTCCAAGCCGCTGCTTCTAACAATAAACCTTAAAGCGTCTCTTGCTTTAAGGTCTTCCGGATTAACCATTCCGACTTCCAAAACATTGTCGTGCCTTGAAATGGGAACGAATCCATAAAAAGCAGCTGCCTCTTCCGGAATTTCTTTCAGAACTTCAACCGAGATTTCTTTATTCGTTAAATCAATATATGGAATCTTGAGTAAATCAGCTCTTTCCTTTATTTCCTTTGCTTCATTGGCAGTAACGGGCAGACGGACTGAATTTTCTTTTTTAACAACTTCTTTTTTATCAGCCATAAACTAAGGCAAGAATGGATTAGCCCGGCCTTTCTGTTCAATTTTCAAAGGCCATTCCCCGTAATTCTTCAATGTCTGAAAACTGGTATCTTTAAGGAATTCAGCATCAAAATCCATTTCTTTAATAATCTCATCAATTGATATATCCGAAGGCGGAGAAGCTAATTGGGGAATATCCAGACCGGGAATATTTATTAAAGGAGTACCGGGAGAACGCCAGTAGTTAAAATATATTATGACCAGAATAATTAAAACCAAAAGGAAAAGAGCAACCCACAAGACCTGTTGTCTTTTTTCTTTAGAAGTAGTAATAGAATCCTTGGAAAATGATTTAAAAGCCATAATTACTGATAATAAACATTTGTCTTAATTCTGAATTCAAATAAGCCTAAATCAAGTGTTCCTCTTTGAGGAGTAAACTCAATTGAAGCAACCTCCATTAAACGAAGACCTTCCTCTATGTCCTTCAAATATCCCTTAAAAGCTGAATAGGTGCCGCTTAATTTGAGGTCGACCGTCAATGTTGAAAAAGTAGAGGTTTCTTTATCCTCGGCAGAGCGCTCGAAAGTGACTGATTCCATTAAAAGACCGTTCCTTGAAGCCATATTACTAAACTGAGAGATTAAATAAGAGGTGTCTTCCTCTTTGGGAAGAGAAAGAAAAATCCTGTCAGCGTCCTGCTGAACTTCCTGATATTTTTTCTCAAGTTCCTGTTTTTTTGATAGAAGGACTTCAACCTTGGTAATTTCCTGCTTCCTTGAACTAATCCTTTCTCTTAAAATTCCAACCGAAGACCATAAGGGATCAATAATGATAAATACCAAAATCAGGCCAATAACTAAACTTGAGCAACTGATAACAATTTTATTCATATAGGATGCCTGGTTTTAATTCAATCTCTATTTCAGAGCCAACCCGACCGGTTTCCCCTATGCCGACCGAAGAAACACTAATTCCTTTAATATTTTCGTTTTCTTCAAAAACAACAATTTGTTTATCCAAATCACTGAAAGAATTTCCCTCGGCCCTTATTACCATCTTCCCGGTTGATAAATCTCCTCTAAATTCAGTGAAATGAACTCCGGGAACAACTAATTCTTCAAGAAGGGTAAAAGCCGCAGAAGAATAGACCCGGCTTGAAAGAATATTCTTTAAGCCATCTATTTTCTTTTTTAAATCAATAAGGTTATTCTCAAAATCAAGATCTCTTTGTCCTGCCAATTCATCCATTTTTTGAATAAGGCTTTCTTCTTCTTCAACTAAAGTAATCTTGTAGCCCCATAATCCCAAGGAAAGCAAAACTGCCACTGCCAAAAAAGCCAGAGTTAAGCCGAACCAAAAACCACCCTTGGAAGTTAGGTTTTCGGTTAGATTAGAAACGCTTTCCATAGAAATCTTCATTCCGGAATGACCCGATTTCTTCTTATCATATTTATCCGGCATTAATTTAATATCATTCATATATTTAATCCCTCATTGCCAGACCAACAGCGACTGCCAGAGAAGGACCGAGTTCCTTTATGGCTGGCTTTAAAATTGATGGATAATCAACCCGGGCAAAAGGATCGCCCAGAGAAACATCCAAAGACAGGCCTTCTTTTAAGCAATCTATAAAACCGACTAAATGGGCGCCGCTGCCAACAACAATACATTTTCCAACTTTACGATTACGCTTCTTTTGATAGGAATCAATTATTTTCTCGATTTCGACAACAATAACTTTTAAAATAGAACGGCTGATTCCTTTAATCTGGGTAAGATGCTCGTTATTTGACTTAACTCCGGAAACACCTTTCTTAATCTCTTCTGCTTTCTCAACATCATAATCCATTTGTTGGGCAATGGCCTTGGTTACCTTTAATCCCCCTAATTCCAGGTTATGGGTTATTCGGATATAGCCATCATCAACAATACTGACATTAATTGAACGGGCTCCAGCATCAATCAGCATAATTGTACTTTTGTCATTGCCGACTAATGCCCGGCTTAAACTAAAAGTCTCTTCCTCAATGCTCTTTGACGTCATCTCAGCTAACTTCATTGTCTGATTGTAATATTCAATCGTCTTTTTCGGAACAGCAATAACTAAAACCTGATAACCAGGCTTTTGAGAAAGCGGACTGACAATACTCCAATCCAAAACTACTTCTGAAATAGGGACTGGAATATATTTTCTTGCTTCAAATTGAAGAGCAGAAGGAATTTCCTCTTTGGACATCTTGGGCAAATCCATCAAGGTCGAAAAACTGGAATAGACAGGAACAGAAAGGTGGGCTTCTTTCGCCTCAATTTCTGCTTCCTTCATACTTGCCTTGATTGCCTTGGCTATTTCCATACTCGGAACTCTTGCTGATTCTCCTCCAACCCGGTAATTGGTTCTTTTTAAGTATTCCTTCAAAGAATAGACTGCGTAATTTTTTAACTTATGCCTTTTATCCTTTTTTTCAATCTCGACAACTTTAACTGCTGAAGCGCCAATATCAATCCCTAAAAAACTCTTCGGTTTTTTTCTAAAAAAGTTAAACCAAGCCATTTCCCATATTCTATCATAACCTGTAATTTAGACCAAAAAAGATATCCACAACCATCCTTTTATTGTAAGATTAGGTAATGAAAGATTTTCTTCTTGATTTAATTTTTCCGATTACTTGTCTTGGATGTTCAATTGAAGGAGAATTCCTTTGTTCTTCCTGTCTGAAAAAAATTCCTCTTAATCAGGAATTGCCGAGAGAAAAATTAATTGTTGCAGCTGATTACCAAAATCCATTAATTAAAGAATCTGTTCATCGGTTTAAGTATAGTTTTATCAAAGAACTTTCAAAGCCGCTTGGCAAGATTATGAGCCAGAAATTAATAAATTACATTTCCGGCGATTCAAATGTTTTAATTCCAATTCCTCTTCATAGGAAAAGATTAAAATGGAGAGGATTCAATCAATCTGAACTCCTTGCCCGGGAAATTGGAAAAGAATTGAATATGCCAGTAATTGATAGTCTTTTAATTCGAAAAAAAAATACCTTGCCTCAGGCTAAAATTGAAAATGCTATTCAAAGGAAAGAAAATATTAAGAATGTTTTTGGGATTTCATCTTCTTTTGATCTTACCGATAAAACCGTTATTTTAATTGATGATATTTCCACCACCGGCGCTACCTTAAAAGAATCTGCTAGAGTTCTTAAACCGCTCAAACCCAAACAAATCTGGGGATTGGTCTTGGCCAGAGGATAATTCTATTGACTATTTGGCTGGAATGTAATAAGGATTAGATAGCACCACTGATTTAAATACGGAGGAAACGGAGGTGAGAACCTTGAAAAAATATCTGATATGCCTGCTTGCTTTTCTGTTTTTAACTCTGTCCTGTACTACTATTGAAAAGGATCCCTTTGTCCCTGGTTATAACATTGACTACCACGATATATTCTGCTGGGTGGCTAAAAAACTTGAAATTAGTGAAAATCAAT
This sequence comes from uncultured Candidatus Saccharibacteria bacterium, assembly GCA_964594965.1. Taxonomy (GTDB): domain Bacteria; phylum Patescibacteriota; class Minisyncoccia; order Portnoybacterales; family UBA2143; genus CAZQMX01. The sequence goes on from CAZQMX010000008.1 coordinate 19,690, forward strand.
ATCCTTTTCCTGAAATCAGACTGGTTTCGAAAGAAAAATTACAAAAGACATTCGAAAAACTCAATGAGGAATCCTTTAAACGATGGGCGGATAAATACGGCAAAGAAATGGCCGATGAAATGATTGCCTTTTATCTGAAAGAGACAATCGGTTTGTTTGTTCCAAAAACCTGTGTAATTTACGTCTGGAATGGTATTGAGTTTTGTAAATTCAAGTCTATCATCGCCCATGAAATGACCCATTATATACAACATATGCAGGAAGGTCGGGTTTCTCCAGGTTCAGAGCAAGCTGAAATGGCACACTTATTCCGCGAAATGCAAGCAGGGAAAATTGAAAAAGATTTTCTAAAAGAATTCTGTCTGCCGGAGGAGAAAAATGAACCTGAATCTGAAGTTAAAAAAAAGACGCTGGAAGGATTTTTCAGCGCCTTTTTTGTTTCCAATAAAATTGACTGTAAGTTGGTAAAATGGTAGATTAATATCATCCGGAGGAGTACTCAAATGGTTACGAGAGCGGATTGCTAATCCGTAGCCCTTAACCGGGCTTGTGGGTTCGAGTCCCACCTCCTCCGCCAGTTTCGGTATTGCTTTAGTTCTTAAAAAATAATATAATGGAGATATGGATAGGTCGATTAAAAATAAAAGAGTCCTCTTTCCAAAAGGAAAGCAAAAAAAGTTTATCGATAAAATTCTTTCAAAGATTACTATTAAAGATGTGGCTAAAATGTGTAATCTTTCCGAAAGAACTATTCGAGATTGGCGTCGCGAAAAGTTTCTGATGGATTCTAGAGCACTTTTCAGATTATGTAAAAAAACAGGCATTCCTGTTCCCTCCAAAATTAAATTAAAGAACCGTTATTGGTATGTTTATTCCGGTTCATCAGCTGGCGGACTTGCTGTTTTTAAAAAATATGGCAAAATTGGAGGCGACCCAAAATATCGAAAAGAGAAATGGTATCAATGGTGGGAAAAAAAAGGCAGACATAGACACAGTTTTATTGGTAAATATAAAAGCATATTTAAGCCTGATCTATCATCGGATTTAGCCGAATTTGTTGGTATTGTTATGGGAGATGGAGGCATATCTAAATACCAAATAACTATAACATTAAACAGCAAAGATGATGCAGAATATATCTCTTTCGTCAAAAAATTTGGTGAAGAGCTTTTTAGAACACCTTGGTCAGCTCAAAAACAAAAGGGTCAATTAGCAACAAAATTGGTAGTTTCAAGGAAAAAATTAGTAGATTTTTTTGTTAAAGAACTTGGGTTAAAGACTGGCAATAAAATAAAACAAGGGCTGGATATTCCCAGGTGGATACAGGGAGACATTAATTTTCAGATATCGTGCATAAGAGGATTGGTTGATACTGATGGTTGTATATTTAATGAAGTTCATAAAATTAATGGCAAGACATATGTCTATAAAAGATTAAATTTTACAAGCGGGTCTCTTCGGTTAAGAAAATCTGTCTTCTTAATTTTAGAAAAGCTCAATTTAGACCCGAAAATGAGAAATAATAGAAGTGTACAAATTGAAAATAAAAATAAGATCAGAGAATATTTTAAAATAATTGGGACTAGCAATCCCAAACACAAACGCAGGTTTACGGAGGAGTGCGGCGAATGGCAAGCCAGCAGTCTTGAAAACTGTAGCCTTTGATCGGGCTTGTGGGTTCGAGTCCCACCTCCTCCGCCACACATCTATTTTCGGACCAAGAGAAATAAGCATAATTTTTAAAGCAGGTGAAGCATGCTATGCAAAATCAAGACAATAATCTAAAATCCATTAAAGAAAAATTTGATAAAAAATTTCCGGGAGCAAAAACGCTTCGAGAAATAGAACTAAAACGTACATCTCGTGAGATTTTTAATAAATCTACTATTGGCAAAGTAATGTCTGTAATTTATCTAATAATTGCTTTGATAAGTATTTTTGTATATTGGAAATTTTTTGGAATAAATTTTTTCCTTTCTATCCTATTTGGAATTACTACTTGGTTTATCATTACCTATATTTTTGATAGAATTCTCATTAAACTTTTAGGGATTGAATGAACCGTGAGAAGAATTAATGATCAAGAGATAGAGACTTCAGCAAAAAAATTAGAAGAAAAAACTGGTATTCCCACGGGCAAGTTTTTGGAATAAAATCATGGCTATCCATCCAAATACACAATCCATGCTCTATGAATTCTTACCAGAGATGCTTTTAGTTGCTAAATATTGTATAGAGTTTAGGAAAGACGTAAATATTTGGAGTGCTCCAGGGTGTTATGGATATCCAGCTGCGCTTTTATTACTATCGATTGTGGACAGCATAGGTTCTTGTGTCAGAAAGGGAAACATAGACAATCGATTTAAAATTCTCAATGATAATAACTACTATGGCTTAAATTTAACTAATGGTGAAATGGAAAAACTACGTAGGAGCTATCGAGATTTGCTTTCTCATAACACCGTTTTGGCGAATAATGTGGGTCTAGAAATTGGTACAAAAGACGATTCTGTTTTCGAGAATCAAAATAATAGATACTGGTTAAATTTAGTCCCCTTCTACAATATCAACATAAAGGCCGTTAATTCTTTACTCAATAATCCAGATATCTTAAAAGATAATCCAACAATCCTGAATATCAAAAAAAAGAGCTAAGAACTATAATATTTATTAAAGTGAATTTAAGAATCTTAAACTGCCATGAAATCACATATTAAATGGCAAGCGCCAGAATTTGAACAACAGGAAAAAAACAAGTCTTGGTTTGTTATTGCCGGACTAGTTGCTCTTGGTTTATTTCTATGGGCAATTCTGACCAAGAATTTTATCTTTGCCATTTTAATCGCCCTAAGCTATTTTTCAATCTCGGTTTATGCGATTAAGAAACCAAAGAAAATTAAATTGGCTATTACCCCGAGAGGAGTCAAAATTGACAACTCCCTTTATGAATACGATAATCTTCGGTCTTTCTGGATTTTTTACAGCCCTCCTTATTTAAAAGAATTAAGCATTCGAAGCAGAAAAACCATTATGCCCTATATTAAAATTCCTTTGGGAGAAACTAACCCGGCCAAAGTCAGGAAAATTTTAATCAAATACATTCCCGAAAGAAAACAAGAAGAATCCCTGATTGATAACCTAGCCCGGGGCCTGAAATATTAGTATCTATCCAAATCTCTGATTTGGCTGATAGATACTAATCCCGCACTTTAGCTGCGGGGTTGAGCGCCTATAGCTCAGCGGACAGAGCACTTCCTTGCGGAGGAAGGGGTCGTAGGTTCAATTCCTACTAGGCGTGCTTTAATGCTTACTCTTGATTCAAAAATTGAAGAAATTAAAAAGGTAGGTCCCACTTATCTGAGAAAACTTTACAAGTTAAATCTCAAAACCGTCCGGGACCTATTTTTTCATTTCCCCCACCGCTATGATGATTTTTCCAAATTCGTTTCTATTGCTCAGTTAAAACAGGGAGAGATTGCTACAATTCAGGGAGAAATTATTGAAACAAAAAATACCAATATTTTTCCCAGAAGAATGACTTTAACCGAAGCTCTAATTAAAGACAAAACCGGGACAATTAAATCAATCTGGTTTAATCAACCCTATCTAACCGAAACCCTTAAAAAAGGAAAAGCTGTTAATCTCTCGGGCAAATTGGTTTTCAGAAAAAAAGTTCTTTGTTTTTCCAATCCGGCCTATGAGATTATTAACAAACCCGAAACAACCCATACCGGCCGGTTGGTCCCAATCTATCATGAGACCGCTGGCCTGACTTCCCGCTATCTCAGATATATTATTAAACCCCTTCTCTATTTAACCGAGAAAGTGTCTGATTTTCTGCCTTTAGAAATCAAAAAAGAATTTAACCTGATTAATCTTAATCAGGCCTTAAAACAAATTCATTTTCCGGATAATCTCTTATCAGCCAAAAAAGCCAGAGAACGCTTGGCTTTTAATGAACTCTTTTTAATTCAACTCTCAAATCTAAAACAAAAAAAAGAATTGGAAAAAGAAAAATCAGTTTTAATTCCCTTTAATCAGAAACTGATTAAATCTTTTGTTAAAAATTTACCTTTTAAATTAACAAATGACCAGAGAATTGCTGCCTGGGAAATCTTTCAGGACCTGGAAAAGCCTAAATCCATGAATCGACTTTTAGACGGCGATGTTGGTTCGGGAAAAACAATTGTTTCAATATTGGCTGGGCTTCAAGTTTCAAAAGCCGGTTATCAGGTTGCTTTAATGGCGCCGACTGAAATTCTAGCCAAACAGCATTTTCAGACTTTTAAAACTTTTTTAAAGAATTCTGGATTAAAGATTTCTCTTTTAACCAGTTCAACCAAAAAAGCCGAAAAGGATAAATTAAAAAAACAAGCTAAAGAAGGAAAAACCAATATTATTATTGGCACCCATTCTTTAATCCAAAAAGATTTGTTTTTCAAAAACCTGGCCTTGGCTATTGTCGATGAACAGCATCGCTTTGGCGTTGCCCAAAGGGCTGCTCTTCAGAAAAGAATTCATCAAATCCCTGATGGCCTTCCAACTACTCCTCATTTACTTTCTATGACCGCAACTCCAATTCCCCGAACTTTAACTTTAACCATTTACGGCGATCTTGATATTTCCTTAATTAAAGAAATGCCCAAAGGCAGAAAGAAGATTATGACCAAAATTACTTTACCCAGTCAAAGACAAAAAACCTACGATTTTATCAAAAAACAAGTCAAAGAAAAAAAACAGGTTTTTGTCATTTGTCCCTTAATTGATGATTCTGAAAAATTGGAAGTTAAATCTGTTACTCAGGAATACGAGAAATTAAAAAATGATATTTTCCCCGATTTAAGAATTTCAATGCTTCATGGAAAATTAAAACCAAAAGAAAAAGAAGAAATTATGAATAATTTTAAAAAAAGGAAATCAGATATTCTGGTTTCAACTTCGGTTGTTGAAGTCGGCGTTGATATTCCCAACGCAACCGCGATGATGATTGAAGGGGCTGACCGTTTCGGTCTGGCCCAACTCCATCAGTTCCGAGGAAGAATTGGCCGGGGAAAAGACCAGTCCTATTGTTTCCTTTTAACCCAATCACCAGCTAAAAAAACAAATCAGCGACTACAAGCCCTGATTAATTGTCGGGACGGATTTGAATTAGCAGAAAAAGATCTGCAAATCAGAGGACCGGGAGATTTTACCGGACTTCGCCAATGGGGTCTGCCTAATCTGGCTATGGCTTCTTTGTCTGATTTGGATTTAATTAAAAAATCCCGCCGGGGAGCAGAGATTGTTTTGGAGAAGAATTTATTTAATCCGGAACTAGAGAAAAAACTAAAAGAATCCGAGCAGGTTATTCATTTGGAATAGGGTTGACCTCGCCCGGCGGGGTTGACAAAAAACCCTATTAGGGTAGATTATACTTATTAGTCAACAATAGGGGGAGGCACCTTTAAAATAAAAATCTCTAACAGGAAGGAGGGAACGGAAGAATAATGTACTTTGGCAAACGGTAGTTACTAAAACAACGGAAATGGAGGAACTATGAATCAAATACAAACAGCATCAACAACGAAAACGGGACAACAGCAAGCAGAGAAAATCGCCCTTCTTTTGGAAGGGATAATCGGAAATCAAAAAAGACACGAATTTCCAGAAACAACCTTGAACCTCTTTAAAAAGGCTTATAAGATGGCAGAGAATGGCGGATATGGACTTTGCCCGAAATGCAGGCACCAAAATTCCGCAGAGGAGCTGAATTGTTCTCCTCTCAACTGTTCCAAATGCGGAGCGGAACTCGTCCAAGAAGAAGATCAAGAAAATCTTGTTTAATGACTGAGTGGGCATATGCTTCTCGAGAGTTCACTCATTAAACAAAAGGGTCTTAAGCTGATCCGTCTCACCCTCTCTAAATGCCGGTGGGAGTCAACATTCAAATAGACTCCCCCGGCCTTTTTATACCTTTCCTTTTGGCGTTACCCAGAAACCCATGTATTTACCCAGAAGCAGACGGGTTTGGGCTTCCAATCCCGGAATAGCGCCAAAGACCAGAATGGTAAAAGGAACCAATATCCATTGAATAATTATTGAAAGATGTCTCAGTATTCCGTAATTCCTTGGTTTCTTTGGTAAAAGAAGAGTGCTGTAAATGGCCGAACCAATTAAACCAATCATAGCCAGAGTCATTAAAGTCCTTGTTATTCTCGGTAGATTATATGAAAGAATGGTAATATTAAATCTCTGGCCACCGAGATACAAAGGCAGCCAGCCAAGAAGGAATATTAACAAGGCATTAGTTGCCCAAGACCAGAATCCTTCTAATTGAACCCAAGTCCAATGAAATTTCTTTCTTAAAGAAATTTTTTTATTCTTGAAAAATCCAAAGAGAAGAAAAGGAATGTTTTCTGCTCCCCAACCCCATCTTCTTTGCTGCTTGTAGACATTAACAACCGTTCCCAGAAAAGTTGAAGCCAGGTTAGCATCCATTGAAACCGGATAATACAAGGGTCTAGTTTTGTAATTACTATTATACCTTAAAAGACATTGCCAAAAGATTCTTGAATCTTCTGATACCATATTCCTCTGCCAGAAACCAACATCAACCAGAGCCTGAAAACTGATTGACTGGGATGAAAAGGTTGAAAGCCGTTCCGGCCTTTGCTGTTGAATCATCTGCCAAAATGTTCCTGAAGTTGCGACGACTCTTGAAATGGCCGGTGCCTGCCAGATATTGTTGTTATAAACCGGAACCGGCTGGTAACTTGTCCGGGTTGGTCTTTTTTCTTTAAGATAATGGTAAGTTAAACAGGAAAAATATTTGGGATAGACCCGAGTGTCAATATCAAAACAAGAGACAATAATTTTATCGTAATCAATTTTTAATTTATCAATAATTTTTTCTTTGGCTTTTTTGCCTGCCCAGGCAATATTAGAACCCTTGCCGGCCTGTTCGCCGTCAATTCCATCGGGATGATCTGTAATCAGAAATTTGTAAAACTTATTAGAAAATTTCCTTTTCATTGATTCGGCTAATTTTACGACTGATTGGCCAACTCTTTCTTCAATGGCTAAAACAACAATCATTTTATCCCTGGGATAATCAGAATCAATAATTGCCTGAAAACATTCCTGGACAACCTTATTTGGTTCCTTATAGACCGGCAGGATAATTAAATGATAAATATCCTGCCAGTTTTTTCCCTTAATTTCTTTAAGTTTTTTCATCCAGTCATCCCTCATATTTTTCCTCATCCGATAATAGCTTGAACGGAGATGAACTGAAAGATAAATTGTTTTTAAAAGCCAATAAACATCAAAAGTGATAATGAAAAGGGCAACCCAGACCGGCTTATACCAGGAAAGAAAAATGACAATTAAAATAGTTGACCAGGATAAAAGCCCGGGCAAAATCTCAAAAGCCCGATAGATTAATCGATCTTTCGGACTCTTCAAATCACTTGCTCTTGACAAATGAAGATAATATTTGTCTTTTGGAAGCATATTAAAATCCTATCTTAAAAATATTGATTAGGCAATGAATTAGGCACACACATTTGTCGGTTTAGTGATTAATTAATTTTAGCATCTCAT
>CAZQMX010000009.1:0-25957 GCA_964594965.1 uncultured Candidatus Saccharibacteria bacterium
AAGGATCTTGTAGAGAATCAATAGATTCTTCACTTCGTTCAGAATGACATATTTAAAGATGGCACCTAAAAAAGAAGAAGATATTAAGCAGAAAATTCGTATCCGAATCCAGGCATACGATCACAAACTTATTGACCAGTCGGTAAAACAGATTATCGAAGTAGTTAATCGTTATGGAGCAGAAATAGTTGGACCGGTTCCCTTACCGACTGAAACTCATAAGTATACTGTCAATCGCTCTACTTTTGTTCATAAGGATTCTCGCGAGCAGTACGAAATGAGAGTTCACAAAAGATTGATTGATATTATCAATCCTGGAGCAAAGGTAATTGACTCTTTGATGGAATTAAGTCTTCCGGCAGGCGTTGATGTTGAAATTAAAATGATGTAACGCACGATTGGATGACAGGGATTAGTTTTCTTTTAACCGGGGACAGTCCCCGGTTTTTACTTGTAAGGGCTTTGTCTGAAATCTTGAGCCAAAGGCGACAAGATTTCAGAAACAAAACCTTTACCCCGCCCCCCAGGTTCTAACTTTTACTCTTTAATCTTCGTTAGGGCATAGGGGGCGGGGTGCTCAGATTTAAAACTAAATTTTCTTTGTCAAAATGACTCGAAAATTTAGATAAATATGGCAAAATTCATATTAGGTAAAAAAATTGGTATGAGTCAGGTTTTTGATGAAAACGGTCAAGTTGTTCCAGTGACCTTAGTTGAGGCTGGGCCTTGTCCGGTTGTTTTCGTTAAAACAGAGGAAAAAGACGGTTATTCTGCAGTTCAGATTGGTTTTGATAATATTAAGGAAAAAAATGTCAGAAAGCCCCAAAAAGGGCATTTTAAAAAAGCCGGCTTAAAAAAGAATTACCGTTATTTAAAAGAATTCAAAAACAGCGATTTGAAAATCAATGACATTATTAAGGTCTCAATTTTTAATCAGGGGGAAATAGTCCGTGTTTCCGGGATTTCCAAAGGAAAAGGATTCCAAGGAGTAGTTAAAAGACATGGTTTCTCCGGATTCCCGGCATCCCACGGAACAAAGCACGGCCTCAGGGCACCTGGTTCAATTGGTTCAGCTTTTCCTCAAAGAGTTTTTAAGGGTAAGAAAATGGCCGGACGGATGGGAAACGACCGAATAACAGTCGAGGGATTGAAGATCGCCCAGATTGATGAGGAAGAAAACCTTTTGGCCGTTAAAGGAGCAATTCCAGGAAGGCCTGGGACTCTTTTGGAGATTATTACAACCAAAGAAATTGAGACTGTTCAGGAAGAAGAACAGGAAAAGACCGTTGCCGCTTTAGAACAAATGGAAAAAGAAGCCCAGGAAAAGAAAGGCGGCAAAAAGGAAGAAAAGCCAAAGGAAGAAAAAAAGGAAGATAAACCAAAAGAAGATAAATGAAAGAAATAGTTTACAATCAAAAAGGTGAAGAAGTTTCAAAAACGGATTTACCCGAAGATATTTTTGGATTAGAAATTAATGATGACTTGGTTCATCAGGCAGCTGTCGCCCAGATGGCTAATTCAAGAAAAGTTATCGCCCACACCAAAGACAGAAGCGAAAAAAGGGGTGGTGGAAGAAAACCCTGGCGACAAAAAGGAACCGGCCGAGCCAGGCACGGTTCAATCCGTTCGCCAATCTGGAAAGGCGGCGGAGTAACTTTTGGACCAACCAAAGAAAGAGTTTTTTCCAAGAAGGTTAATAAGAAGGTCAAAAGAAAAGCTCTTTGTATGGTTTTATCGTCCAAGGTTAGGGATAAGGAATTAGTTTTAATTGATAATCTTGAAATTAGCGAGATTAAAACAAAGAAAATGAGTCAGTTTCTAGTTAATTTATCAAAAAAGATTAAAAAAGATTTGAATAAAGGAACATTAATCATTTCACCCAAAAAGGATGAAAAAATATCACGGGCTAGCCGCAATATTCCAAAAATCAAAGTAATCGGAGCAAATAATTTAAATATTTTAGATATATTGTCGTATAAATATCTATTGCTTTCACAGCCCCAGGATATAATTGGTTTAATAAGAGAAACATATATGAAAAATGTCAAAGCTCAAAGCTCAAATATCAAATCAAATCTAAAATCCAAATGACTAAATTAAATTAATTCATTTGACATTTATGAATTTGACATTGATTTGGAACAATTTGGATTTTGACATTTGGATTTATAAAATAATATGACTTTGTTAGACAAATTTAGAAAGAAACCAAAGAAAGTAGAAAAAAAACTTATTAAGAAAGAAAAGTCTGTTTTGGATGAAAAGAAAAAAGAAAAGCCAAAGCCAATCCCTGCCAAAACAAGCAAAAAGGCATCTCTCAACGCCTACCGGATTATTAAAAGACCCCATATTACAGAAAAAGCTGCTTTTCTGGCTGAAAAAAACAAGTATGTTTTCCGGATTTACCCGAGGGCTAATAAGACGGAGGTTAAGAAAGTTATTCAATCTCTTTACGGAGTTAGGGTTGATAATGTCCATATTGTTCATTCAGCGCCAAAGAAAAGAAGATTGGGCAGAAGCCAGGGTTTCAGGCATGGATTAAAAAAAGGATTCAAAAAGGCAATTGTTACCCTGAGAGAAGGGGATAAAATAGAGTTATTGCCAAGATGAAGAACTGGCTCTAAATTCCATCAGGAATTTAGCCAAGCAGTTCTTTACCCCGCCCCCTATACTCTAGTTCAATAGTTAAATAAGAGTTAGATAGAAAAATAGACTAATATATATAGCTTAAAAGAGAGCTAGGGCATAGGGGGCGGGGTGCAAGATTTTCTAACAACTCAGCGTCGCAAACAAGTTTGCTTGCTTCGTTGAGAAAACTAGCATGAAAAGACACAAACCAACCAGTCCGGGAAGAAGAGGAATGACATCAGTTGACTATTCTTCCCTAAACAAGAAAAAACCAGAAAGAAAATTAACTAAAAAGTTAAATAAGAAATCTGGCCGGGGTTATCGTGGCCGGATAACAACCAGGCATAAGGGCGGCGGTCATAAGAGAAAATATCGGTTGATTGATTTCAAGAGACATGATAAGTTGGGTATTCCTGCTAAAGTCGCTTCCGTTGAATATGATCCAAATCGGACCGCTTTTATTGCCCTGCTTCATTACCAGGATGGGGAAAAAAGATATATCCTTGCCCCGGAAGGATTAAAAACCGGCCGGGAAGTAATTTGTCAGGAAAAAACTTCTCTTAAAATTGGCAATCGGATGCATCTAATTAATATTTCCCCCGGAACCCAGGTCTATAACGCCGAACTAATGCCTATGAAAGGCGGTCAAATAGCCCGGAGCGCCGGTAATTATCTCCAGGTCATGTCTCATGATAATGGCTATACCCAGTTAAAAATGTCTTCTGGTGAGATAAGATTAGTTCAGGATAAGTGTTTTGCCAGTATTGGCCAGTTAAGTAATTTAGAACATGGTATTGTTGTTGTTGGCAAAGCCGGACGGAGCCGCTGGCTCGGTCGCCGGCCAACCGTCAGAGGTTCAGCCATGAATCCGGTTGACCACCCTCATGGTGGTGGGGAAAACCGGCAGCCAATTGGTTTAAGAAAAGGACCAAAAACACCTTGGGGCAAATTAGCTTACGGAGTTAAAACCAGAAGAAAGAAAATCAGCAGCAAGTTAATTATTAAAAGAAGAGTTAAAAAGAAAAGAAAAAAGTAACATGAGTAGAAGTCTAAAAAAGGGTCCCTATGTTGACCCAAAATTACTGAAAAAAATATCTAATTTAAAATCCGGCGACAAGACCGTTATTAAAACCTGGTCGCGGGCTTGTTCAATTACTCCGGAAATGGTCGGCTATACTTTCGGCGTTCACAACGGCAAGGACCATATTTCTGTTTTTATCAGCGAAGATATGGTTGGTCATAAGTTAGGCGAATTCTCTCCGACCCGGAAGTTCATCAGACATGGCGGCAAGATACAAAAAGAACAGGAAATCGCTGCTAAGCAGAAAGGAGCTGGGAAATGACCATTTTGTCTGAATTTTTAATTCAGGTACAAAATGTCATCCTGAGGAGCAAAGCGACGAAGGATCTATAACTAACAGAATCGACAGATTCTTCGCTAACGCTCAGAATGACTTATGAAAACTATTGCTAAACTTCGCCATCTAAGAATATCACCGAGAAAAGTCAGATTAGTCACTGATCTGGTTAAAGGTTTGGATACTCTCAGAGCTCAGGAACAATTGAAGTTTTCAAGCAAAAGGGCAGCCCAACCAGTTTTGAAACTTTTGAATTCAGCTCTGGCTAATGCTCAGCATAATAGCGGACTAGAAAAAGATAATCTTTACATTGCCAGTATTTTGGTTGACCCGGGACCAAGTCTTAAGCGTTGGCGAGCCCGGGCCTATGGCAGAGCAGCCCAGATATTAAAAAGAACCAGTCATGTTACATTAGTTTTGGAAGAAAAAATACCATCAGTTTCAAAGAAAAAAATATCTCAAAAAGAAGAACCAATTGAAGAAATTAAAGGGAAAGAAGAGAAAGCCCCGACGCTCCGCCTAGAAAAGTCAGAGGTCGGGATCCCGACCCCGAAGGGTGTCGGGACAAGAGCGATTCCGCCAACGAAACCCTATGGTTCAACCCCCTCAGCCAAGAAAAGGTTTTTTAGTCGTCAAACCTTTGGCAACGCCAAAAAGATTTTTAGAAGAAAAAGTATTTAAGGGCTTTGTCTCCGCAGTACTGCGGAGTAGCAAAACCTTACCCCGCCCCCTATACTCTGGTTCAATTCATTGAGAAGAACTAGGGCATAGGGGGCGGGGTACAAGATTTTCTTGACTAAATTGATTTCGTTAAATAAATTTAACTCATAAATTTAGAGAAAGTTAGTATGGGACAAAAAGTTCATCCCTTCGCTTTCCGTTTAGGAATAATCAAGAACTGGAAATCGCGTTGGTTTAATAAAAAGAAATACAAGGACTTACTCGAGCAAGACCATATCTTGCGGAGTTTTATTGCCAAAAAACTGGAAAAAGCCGGCATTAATTCGGTTGAAATAGAGCGTTCAGCTAATTTTGTCAATATCATTATCGAAACCGCTCGACCCGGATTGGTTATTGGCCGGGGAGGAACCGGAGTCGAGGATTTAAAAAAACAAATTAAGAATTTACTTCTTAAAAAAGACCCTTCTTTGGCTAAAACAGAAATTCGCTTAGAAATTGAAGAAGTCAGGCAGCCAACCGGCCAGGCAAATGTTGTTGCCTCTGATATGGCGTTCCAGATTGAAAAGAGAATGCCTTATCGCCGGGTAATGAAACAATCATTGGATAAAATTATGCAGAACAGGGATATTAAGGGAGCCAAAGTTATGATCAAAGGCAGGTTAAACGGAGCTTTAATTGCCCGAAAAGAATGGCTGAAAGATGGTAAAATTCCTCTTCAGAACCTGCGGGCTGATATTGACTATGCTTCGGCAACTGCCTACACTACCTACGGAACAGTTGGAATAAAGGTCTGGATTTACAAAGGGGAAATCTTTAATTATGTTGCAACCCAAAAAAGTAAAACATAGGAAGTGGCAAAGAGGAAGAAGAAAAGGAAAAGGAATGGAAACTCGGGGAACGGAGATTTCCTTTGGTTCTTATGCCCTTAAGGCAACAACCAGCGCCTGGCTAACTGCCAGACAGATTGAAGCCGCTCGAAGGGCAATGACCAGATATGTCCAGCGGGGAGGAAAAATTTGGATAAGAATCTTTCCTGATAAACCCATAACCCTTAAACCCAACGAGGTTAAAATGGGCGGGGGTAAAGGAAGTGTTGATCACTATGTTGCTATGATCAGGCCTGGTCGGATAATCTTTGAGATGGATGGCGTTCCGGAAGAACTGGCTAAAGAAGCTATGCGTCGAGCCGGTCATAAACTCCCTTTTAGAACTAAATTCATCACTCGAACATGAAGATAAAAGAACTCCGCCAGAAAAGTAAAAAAGAATTAAGTGATTTACTTAAAGAAAATCGTCGAAAAGTCGGTCAGTTGCAATTTGACCTGGCTTCAAAGAAACTCAAGAATGTCAGGCAAGTCAGGGAATTAAGAAGAGACATTGCCCGAACTATAACCATTTTAAAAGAAAAAGATGAAGGATAAAAAAGAGAAACAAATCAAAAAAGAGTCAGAACCGAAAAAGACAGGACGGCTTCTTAAGGGTGTTGTTCTAAGTGATAAAATGGACAAAACTATTGTTGTTTTGGTTAATCGATACAAAGAACATCCTAAATACAGAAAAAGATACAAAGTTTCAAAAAAATACAAGGTTGATGATCAAAAAAATCAATACAAAAAAGGAGATAAAGTTGTTATTCAGGAAGCCAAGCCGATGAGTAAGAATAAGAAGTGGATTGTGAAGGGCTTGGTTCAAAATCGCGAGGCGAAGTCGAAGTGATTTTGAAAACCAAACCTTTACCCCGCCCCCTATGTTCTAATTCGATGTTAAAAGAAGAACTAGAGCATAGGGGGCGGGGTGCAAGATTTTAACACTAAAAATTCTTCGTTTAAAAAAACTTGAATTTTTAGATAAAATTAGCATGATACAAGCTGGAACAAGATTGAAGGTCGCAGATAATACTGGAGCAAAAATTATCCAGTGTTTTAAGGTTTTAGGCGGAAGCCGAAGACGTTATGCCCAAATTGGCGACCTTATTGTCGCCTCGGTTAAATCAGCTGAACCGAGAAAAGCAGCCAAGAAAAAGGATATTGTCCGGGCAACAATTGTTCGTCAGAAAAAAAACTATCGCCGAAAAGATGGTTCATATATCCGTTTTGATGAAAACGCTGCTGTCATAGTTGACGGCTATATTCCCAAAGGCGGTCGGATTTTCGGACCAGTCCCAAGAGAATTAAAAGAAAAGGGCTTTGATAAGATAGTTTCTCTGGCACCGGAGGTACTTTAATGAAAATTAAAAAAGATGACAATGTTTTAATAATCTCTGGAAAAGACAAGGGTAAAAAAGGAAAAGTCCTTGAGGTTTTTCCGCGTTTGAATAAGATTGCTATCGAGGGAGTTAATCTCGTCAAGAAACATCGTCGGCCAAAGAGCGAAAAAGAAAAAGGACAGATTATTCAATTACCCAAACCAATTGATGCTTCCAGCGTCAAATTAGTTTGTCCTAAATGTAATAAGGCCAGCCGGGTCGGATACCGGCTGACAGAAAAAGCTAAATACCGATTTTGTAAAAAATGCAATCAAGAGATATGAATTAAGAATTAGGAATTAAGAATTAGGAATAAAATAAAAATTTTGCATGATTCCTGATTCATTATTCATGATTCAAATCAATGTTACGCCTAAAAGACAAATATACAAAAGAAGTTATGCCAGCAATGAGAGAACGATTTAACTACCGGAATAATTTGGCTGTGCCCAGAATTGAAAAAGTTGTTCTTAACACCGGTTTTAGTCCGATTACCAGAGATGATAAGTTTCAGGAAGAAATCGCCCAGAATATGGCCATAATTGCCGGTCAGAAACCGTCTTTCCGCCAGGCTAAGAAATCAATCGCCGGGTTTAAGACCAGGGAAGGGATGAAAGTCGGCTTAGCCGTTACTTTAAGAGGACAAAGAATGTATGATTTTCTAGACAGATTAATTCATATTGTTTTGCCCAGGGGTCGTGATTTCCGCGGTCTGGATAAAAAGAATATTGACCAAAACGGTAATTTAAATATTGGAATGAAAGAACAGATTGTTTTTCCTGAAATTTCAGCTGAAAGCGCTAGAAATATTTTTGGCTTTGAGATTGCTGTTGTCACAACAGCTAAAACAAAAAAAGAAGGAAAAGAATTATTCAAGTTATTAGGTTTTCCTATTAAGTTTAAATAATTATGGCTAAGAAATCAGTTATTGCCAGAGCGAATAAGAAACCAAAGTTTTCAACCCGGATAGTCCGGCGCTGCTTTCGCTGTGGCAGAAAAAGAGGGTATTTTAAGAAATTTGGCCTTTGTCGAATTTGTTTCCGGGAATTAGCCAACCGGGGAGAAATTCCAGGGGTTAAAAAATCATCATGGTAGATCCAATTTCAGACATGTTGACCAGAATAAGGAATGCTCAATCGGTTAATCACGAAAGAGTTGACTTTCCCTATTCTAAAATTAAACTGGAAATAGCCAAGGCTCTGGAAAGAGAGAATTTTATTGGCCGGATAGAAACCAAGGGAAGAAAGACTAAAAGAATAATAGAAATTGTTTTGAAATACAGGAAAGACCGACCGATGATAATTAAGATTAAAAGAATAAGCAAGCCGGGCAAAAGAATCTATATTAAAAAAGATGAGATTAGGCCGATTAGGCAGGATTACGGTATTAGTATCATTTCAACTCCTTCTGGAGTAATGAGCAACAGAGAGGCAAGAAAGAAAGGTCTGGGCGGAGAAGTAATTTGCGAGGTTTGGTAAAATTATGAGTAGAATAGGTAAAAAGACAATTGAAATTCCCCAGGGCGTTGAAGTTAAGTTAACGGACAGGTTAACCGGCAGAGAAGTTAAAGTTAAGGGTCCAAAAGGAGAATTAACCCAGTTAATTCCATTAGAACTGGAAGTTTCCTTAGAGGAAAAAGAATTAAAAGTTTCGCCTCGGAGAAAAACCAAGAATTCAGCCGCTTTATGGGGGCTTTGGCGGAGTTTAATTTCTAATATGATTGAAGGGGTAACAGAGGGATTTGAGAAAAAACTGGAAGTCAACGGAGTTGGCTACCGTGTTAATCTAGAAGGTAAAAAACTGGTCCTACATCTCGGTTTTTCCCATCCGATAGAAATAGAGGCACCCGAAGGAATTGAATTTAAAGTTGAAAAGAACCTTATTAGTGTTTCCGGAATTGACAAGCAGTTAGTCGGTCAGATAGCGGCAAAAATTAGAAGCAAGAAAAAGCCAGAACCCTATAAGGGCAAGGGAATAAAATACATTGATGAGGTTATTAGAAGAAAAGCCGGCAAAAAGACGGTTGGAACAGAGTAGAAACATGCGAAAAAAACAAGAAAAAGCGCGTCAGCGCTCCAAAAGAACAAGAACAAAGATAAAAGAGACAAGTAATCGTCTTCGACTTTCGGTTTTTCGGAGTAATAAGCATATTAGTGCTCAAATAATTGATGATAGCCAGAAGAAAACTTTAGTTAGCGTCAATGATTTGAAAATTAAAGGGAAAATGACTAAAACAGAAACTGCCCTGGAAGTTGGCAAATTAATTGCCCAGGAAGCGAATAAGAAGAAAATTAAAGAAGTTGTTTTTGATAGAGGAAAATACAGGTATCATGGTCGGATTAAGGCTTTGGCTGAAGGCGCCAGAGAAGGAGGACTAGAGTTCTAATTTTTAATTTCTAATTTCTAAACAATTTCTAATGATTTAATTATTAAATTAATAAATTAAAGAATTGTTTGAAAATTGAAAATTGGAAATTGAAAATTAATTAATATGGTTTTTAAAAAACAGGCAGAAAAAAGTGAATATGAACAGAAGTTACTGGACGTCGCCAGAGTAGTTAGGGTTGTTGCCGGTGGCCGTCGATTTCGCTTCCGGGCAGTTATGGTTATTGGCGACAGGGGAGGCAAAGTTGGTGTTGGTGTCAGCAAAGGACAGGATGTTAGTTTAGCGGTTGAAAAAGCGGTTGCTCGCGCCAGAAAGAGTATAATCAAGGTTCCGATTATCAACGGAACGATTCCTCATCAGGTTGAGGCCAAATTCAGTACCGCTCGGGTAATCTTAAAGCCAGCTGCTAAAGGAAGAGGAATTGTTGCTGGTGGAGCAGTCCGGGTTGTTTGTGATTTAGCTGGTATCGAAAACCTTTCCGGAAAGATTGTCGGTAAGACGAGGAATAAGCTTAATAATGCTAGGGCGACAATCAAGGCCTTAGAAAGCCTAGAAAAACATGCAAATACATCAACTAAAACCTAAATACCAGAAAAAGAATCGTAAAAGGGTTGGCCGGGGCGGAAAAAAAGGCACTTATTCAGGCAGAGGAATGAAAGGCCAAAAATCCCGGGCAGGCAAAAAGCCTCGTCCTGGTTTTGCCGGCGGTGATACATCCTTAATTAAACGGCTGCCAAAACAAAAAGGTTCGGTTGGCAAGGTTCCAATTAGAAGAGGAGTTAAACCCCAGAGAGTCAAACCGGTTATCTTTAATTTGTCGGAAATTGAAAAACTCTTTAAGAGCGGAGAAATTGTTTCGCCCAAGACCTTGCTGGAAAAGGGTTTGATTAGTAAAATGAAAGGAAGAATACCAAAAGTTAAAATACTCGGTCAAGGGAAACTGAAGAAAAATCTTAAGTTTGTGAGAGTCAAATTATCAAAAAGCGTCAAAGAAAAGGTTAAGATGAATAATGAATAATGAATCAGGAATCAAGTATAAAATTCATAATTCTTGATTCTTAATTCCTAATTCTAAAAAAAAATGAAGTGGTTGGATAAAATTATTCAAATATTTAAGATTAAGGATTTACGCAAAAAAATCTTCTTTGTTTTAATGATTCTGGTTGTTTTCAGGATTGCGGCCAATGTTCCTGTCCCCGGAATTGACACAGAACAATTAAGACAGTTCTTTTCCAATAACCAGTTATTTGGTCTTTTAAATATTTTTACCGGTGGAGCAATGAGCAATCTTTCTATTGTCATGCTTGGCTTGGGTCCGTACATTACTGCTACGATTATTATGCAGCTTCTGACCATGATTTTCCCTCAATTAGAAGCAATTTACAAAGAAGAAGGCGAAGCTGGCCGACAGAAGTTTAATCAGTATGGCCGGATGCTGGCTGTTCCTTTAGCCGCTCTTCAATCATACGCTATGCTGACACTTTTAAGCCGACAGGGTGTTTTGGGGCCTTTAACCACGAATCAATGGGTAATTTCGATAACAGTTATCACGGCCGGAGCATTGTTTTTAATGTGGCTGGGAGAACTCATTTCAGAAAAAGGCATTGGCAATGGTATTTCTCTTTTAATTTTTGCCGGAATTGTTTCAAGAGTTCCTCTTTCAATCAGAGAGTTAGTTGCGACTTATGATCCCTCCAAGATCCCATCTTATTTGGCCTTCCTTGCCCTGGCTTTAATCATTACCGCCGGGGTCGTCGTTATTACTGAAGGCAGAAGAAATATCCCGGTCTCATATGCCAAAAGGGTCCGGGGGAATAAGATTTATGGCGGAGTTTCAACTTATCTGCCCTTAAATGTTAATCCAGCCGGAGTTATTCCAATCATTTTCGCTCTTTCAATTATGCTTTTCCCGGGTATGGTCGCCAACTTTTTAAGCGGTTCAAGTACTGCCTGGATAGCTAATCTTGCCCAGATTGTTAACAATCTTTTCCAGAATCCCTGGTTTTATGGCGCCGCCTATTTCGCCCTAGTCGTCCTCTTTACATATTTCTACACGGCTGTTACTTTTGACCCGAAAAATATTGCTAACAATCTTCAGAAAATGGGCGGGTTTGTTCCGGGTATCCGGCCAGGGAGACCGACCTCTGACTTTTTGTACTTTATCCTTAACAGGGTTCTTCTTTTTGGAGCAATCTTCTTGGGAACAATTGCGGTTTTGCCGTCAGTTGTCCAGGGGGCAACCGGTATTACTGCTTTTGGTTTTGCTATTGGCGGAACCGCTCTTCTGATTGTTGTTTCGGTTGTCCTGGAAATGATGCGACAAATTAACTCTCAATTAACCATGAGAGAATACGAAGGAATTTAAGGGCTTTGTCAAAATTTTCTTTTGAAATTTTGTGACAAAACCTTACCCCGCTGTATAGCGGGGTGGAAACATTCTTTTATGAATAATTCTAGAATTATAATTTTGTTAGGCCGTTCCGGGAGCGGCAAGGGCACTCAGGCCAAACTTCTAATTAAAGAGTTTGGTTTTGACTATTTTGGCAGCGGAAAACTGCTCAGAAAAAGGATGGAAACCAAAGATTTCACCGGCAAAAAGCTGGCCGGTTTTGTTAATAAGGGAATTTTAGCTCCAACCTGGATGGTTTTTAACATTTGGACCAGGGAATTGGAAAAATTCAGAAACAAGAAAAATTCCAAAGGAATCATTATTGACGGCAGCCCAAGGAAAGTTTTTGAAGCTGAATTAATGGATGCCGCCTTTAACTGGTTTGAGTTGGAGAATATTAAGGTTGTCCTGATTGATATTTCAAAGAAAGAGGCTTTTGACCGCTTGACTAAAAGAAGATACTGCAAAATGTGCGGTCGGATTATTCCCTGGACAGGCTCTTTTAAGAGTTTGAAAGTTTGCGATCAGTGCTCCGGAGAATTGGAGACCAGAGCTGATGATACGCCTGAATCGATTAATGCCCGGATGGAATTTTTCAAAAAAGAAGTTGAACCAGTAATCAAGTATTACCAGAAACAGAAGAGATTAGTTAAAATTGATGGTGAAAAAACCATTGAAGATGTTTATCGGGATGTTAAGAAAGCAGTTCAATGATTAAGACAAAAGAGGAAATTGAAATAATGGGGGAGGGTGGAAAAATCCTGGCCAGGATTATGAGAGAATTAAAAAACAGGGTTAAACCGGGAATTTCTACCCAGGAATTAGATAAGGTCGCTGACGACCTTATTTTCTCTTCCGGCGCCCAACCGGCTTTTAAGGGTTATCGGGGGTTTCCTAATGCCTTATGTACTTCAATCAATCAAGAGATTGTTCATGCTGTTCCATCTAATCGCCAATTAAAAGAAGGCGATATTTTAAGTCTGGATTTAGGCATTCTTTATAAAGGCTTTAACGCCGATATGGCCATAACAATGCCAATTGGTTCAATTGACCCGGAAGTTAATCGATTAATCAAGGTAACAAAAAAAGCTCTGCGAAGAGCAATTGCCAGAACAAAACTTGGTAAAACCATTGGCGATATTGGCCATGCTATTGAAAAGCATATTAAAGACCAGGGATTTGATGTTATCCGCGATTTATGTGGGCATGGCATTGGCAGAAAAATCCATGAAAATCCGGAAATTCCTAATTTCGGCCAAAGACACAAAGGAATAGAATTAAAACCGGGTATGGTATTGGCTATTGAGCCAATGGCAACCATGGGTAAGCCTGGAATTAAAAAAAGCCCGGATGGGCATGCTTATATGACAAAAGACGGAAGTATCTCAGCTCATTTCGAACACACTATCGCCGTGACAGAAAAAGGGCCAAGAGTTTTGACAGAGTAGTGCTTATGTTCCTTTTATATTTAGTTTTAGTTCTAATCTTTCAATTCTTTTTTCTAGTAATTTTAGTTCGTAATATGGAGCCAATCTGTCTAATTTGTCTTTGACTTCCATCGCATCGTTTAATAAGTGGCCCTGACCGGCTTTGAGGGCGACTATTTCCTGATTGATTTTTTCAAAACGTTTATCAATGCTATCAAAACGCTTATCAACTTTTTCAAAGCGATTATCAACGTTTTCAAATCCTCGTTGAACCATTCTGGCTAAAACTTCATTGGTGATTTCTTTTTTCTTTGGCATATACTTTATAGTTTATAAGAATAAAAAATAATGTCAAACGGGTTATTTTTTCTTTTCTATTTCTTCCCCAATCCTCTCAATAAACTTACTAATTTTCATAGGGCCTAGGTCGCCCTTTTTTCTGTCTCTTAAAGCGACGGAATTGGTTTTTTCTTCTTTGTCGCCAACAATTAAAAGATAAGGAATTTTCTGGAGTTCGCCGTTACGGATTTTTTTGCCCAAAGTTTCGTCGCTCTCGTTTGTCTCGACTCTGATATTCTCCTCTTTTAATTCTTTTTCAACTTGCTGAGCGTATTTGTTGAATTTTTGACTGACTGGAATGATCTGGGCTTGAACTGGAGCTAGCCAAACCGGAAAAGCGCCGACAAAGTGTTCTATTAAAATTCCAATAAATCGTTCCAAAGATCCATAAATTACCCTATGAATAACAACAGGGATTTTTTCCTTTCCATCTTTGTCCGTGTATTTCAAACTGAATCTTTTTGGAATTTGAAAATCTAATTGTATGGTTCCCATTTGCCATTGTCGTTTGATAACGTCTTCCATTATGATGTCAATTTTAGGGCCGTAAAATGCCCCGTCTCCCTTAAGGACATCATAATTGCCTCTACCAACTTTTTTGTTTAGAACTTGTTTCAAAATGTTCTCTGCTTTGTTCCATGTTTTTACATCTCCCATAAATTTGGAAGGCCTGGTTCCAAGGCGCAGTCGGTATTTCAATCCGAATATTGAGTAAAATAATTCAGTAATATCTAGGATTTCCTTATGCTCTTTTTCTATTTGGTCTTCAGTAATGAAATTATGAGAGTCGTCTTGTCTGAACATCCTGACTCTTAACAATCCATGTAGGGTGCCTGATTTTTCATTCCGATGGAGGATATCAACATCGGAAAACCTAAGAGGTAGGTCTCGATAACTTCGTTTTTTAAGATTATACGCTAGCATAGCGTTTGGACAATTCATCGGCTTTATCGCATAGGTCGTTTTTTTATCTATCGGGATAATAAACATATCTTCGTGGTAGTGATCCCAGTGTCCTGAGGTCTCCCAGAGTTTTTTATCATTAACAAGAGGAGCAGAGATTTCTTGATACCCACGTTTCTCATGCTCTTTTCTCCAGAATTCTAGCAGTTCATTTAATACTTTAAGACCTTTTGGCAGCCAATAGGGCATTCCCGGGGCGGTGTCGTCTAAGTGAAATAATTCAAGTTCTTTCCCTATTTTCCGATGATCTCTTTTTTCAGCTTCTTGTTGCTGTTTTAAGTATTCTTTTAATTCTTCTTCAGTATTAAAGGCGACGCCGTAAATTCTGGTGAGCATCTTGTTTTTTTCATCGCCTCGCCAATAGGCGCCAGCTATTTTAGTTAATTTAAACGCTTTTGGATTAATTTCCTTGGTTGATTTAAGATGGGGGCCTTTGCAGAGATTAATGAAATTACCGGTTTGATAGAATGAAACAGTTTTTTCTTTTTCTTTTTTTAAATCTTCAATTAACTCAGCCCGGTAATTGAGTTTTTTGCTTTTAGATTCTTTCAAGGCTTCATTAATTGATTTAGTAGTTTTCTTAAAAGGAATATCTTTTTTAATGATTTCCTTCATTTTCTTCTCGATTTTAGGTAAATCAGCCGGAGTTAATTTCTTAGACAGGTCAAAATCATGATAAAACCCATCTTCAACAGATGGGCCAACGCCTAACTGGCTTTTAGAAAACATTTCCAAAACAGCAGCTGCCATTACATGACTAATCGAATGGCGCAAGGCGTCTAAATTTTGTTTTTTTTCTTTAGTCATTTAGCTTAAAAATTAAGTCATTAAAAATTTATTAAAAATTGAAAATTAAAAATTGAAAATTATTTATTCTAATACCTTAACATTGTCGCAAAGGATTTTCAAGTCATTATCCCGGTCGCTGATTCTTCCTGAAATCAAAACTATTTTCTCCTCCTGCCAGGCCGGCGCAGTTTGTTCCAGAATGGTTGGAAAAACAATCGTTTCAATCCGGCCGGTCATATCTTCAATTTCAACAAAAAGCATTGGTTGGCCACTTCTAGTATTTATCTTCTTTATCTTACTAACAACTCCGCCAACTTTAATTCTCCGTCGGTGGCGGATTTTGGGAAGATTCTGACAGGAGATTGTAATTTTATCCAATTTATCTTTGTATCTCTGTAAAGGATGTTCGGAAATATAGAGCCCGAGAAGTTCTCTTTCCCAGGAAAGATAATCTCTTTTTGAAGCCGGAGTAACCTGGGGCAGAACAAGAGAGGGAATAGCGCTTTCTTGTCCGCTGAATAAGCTAATTTGACCATTTTGTTTGGCTTTTTGGGTTTCTCTGGCTAAAGCCAACATTTGATCCATTCCGGCCAAAAGCTGGTTTCTTTCGCCAAAATTATCCAAAGCTCCGCATTTGGTCAGACTTTCCAATGATTTTTTGTTGAGGTCTTTTGATTCAACTCTTTCAATGAAATCAGCAATTGATTGATAAGGGCCGTTTTTCTTTCTTTCCGAGACAATGGCTGAAACAATATTATGACCAACATTTTTTACAGCATTCAGTCCAAAATGAATGACTCGGTTGGATGCTCTGGAGAAATTCTCATAACTCTGATTAATATTTGGAGGAAAAACTTTAACTTTCATTTGTTTACATTCGTCAACCAAAAAAGCAATTCTTTCAATGTCATTTTGTTCGGAGGTTAATGTTGCTGCCATAAATTCGGTTGGGAAATGAGCCTTAAGATAGGCAGTCCAATAACCAATAGTTGCGTAACAGACGCTGTGGGCCCGGTTAAATCCGTACTGGGCAAAGGGTTCAACTGTCTGCCAGATTTTTTTAGCAATTCTTTTTTCAACACCGTTGTTAATCATTCCGTCAATCATTTTCTCCTTTTGCTCATCAAGGAGTTTCTTAATTTTTTTACCGACGGCTTTTCTTAGAACATCGGCTTCGGAAGGAGTAAAACCGGCCAAATCCCTGGCCATGTGCATTAATTGTTCCTGGTAGACACAGATTCCATAAGTGTTTTTAAGGATTGGTTCTAATTTTGGATGGAGGTATTTAACTTCTTTTAATCCGTGTTTTCTAGCAATGAATTCTGGAATAAATTCTATTGGTCCGGGACGATAAAGAGCAACCATGGCAACAATATCTTCAAAATGATTTGGCTTTAACTGTTTCAAATATCTTTTCATTCCTCCTGATTCCAATTGGAAAACGCTTGTTGTTTTTGCTTCTCTGAAGAGTTGAAAGGTTTTTTTATCGTTTGAGGGAAGATTGGTTAAATCAACCTCCTGATTAGTTGATTCCTTGATTTGATTAAGGGTATTTTGGATAACAGTCAGATTTCGCAGTCCTAAAAAGTCCATTTTTAAGAGACCTAAATCCTCAACAGAATACATATCATATTGAATAACAGTGGTTTCATCATCTTGGGTCGGATGCTGACGAGGGACAAGATTATCAAGTGGTTCTTTGGTGATGACAACTCCGGCCGCATGAGTTGAAGCATGACGGGCAACTCCTTCTAATTTCATAGCCATGTCAATCAGTTGTTTGGCGCTTTCATCTGATTGGTAGGTATTATGAAGCTCCTGTGATTCATGAATGGCTTTTTCCAGAGTTGAGCCAAAAGGTATCATTTTAGCAATCTGGTCGCAGAAATTGTATGAATAATCCATGGCCCGGCCAACATCGCGGATTGCTGCTCTGGCGGCCATGGTTCCGAAGGTGATAATCTGGGCAACCCGGTCCTGCCCATACTTCTCGGTAACGTATTGGATAACTTCATCTCTTCGGTCATCAGCAAAATCCAGGTCAATATCCGGCATTGAGATACGCTCCGTGTTAATGAAGCGCTCAAATAGCAGGTCATATTTCAAAGGATCAATATCAGTGATACTCAAGAGATAGGAAACAATTGAACCGGCAGCTGACCCTCTGCCTGGTCCAACAACAATTCCGTTTTTTTTAGCCCAATTAACAAAGTCGGCCACGATTAGAAAATATGAGGCAAAGCCGGTTTCTTTAATCGCTTTTAATTCGTAATTAATTCGTTCTAAAACTTCTTCTGTCGAACTTTCAAATCGTCGATGCTTCAGCCCCTCTTGGCAGAGTTCTTTCAAATACCCATCCGGAGTCTTGTTATCAGGAAGGTCAAATTGGGGTAAATGGATTTTCCCTATTTCAAAATCAAAGTTGCAGGCCTGAGTAATTTTCTGGGTATTTTCAATTGCCTCAGGGACATCTTTAAAATCTTTGGCCATTTGCTCTGCTGGCCGGAGGGAAAAATCATCTCCTCTCATAGTCAGCCGGTCAGCATCATCAAGCTTCTTATCCGTCTGGATACTCATTAAAACATCCTGGGCGGTAACATCTTCAGGTTTGACATAGTGGGCATCATTGGTTGCGACTAGGGGGATATTGTGCTTTTTGGCAATTTTAACTATTGTTTCATTAACATCTTTTTGTTCGGGTAATCCGGGATGATGCTGGATTTCTAAATAGAAATTATCTTTACCGAATATTTCTTGGTATTCCAGCGCTGTTTTTTCAGCTTCTTCTATTTTCCCGGTCATAATTGCCTTGGGAATCTCTCCGGCTAAACAAGCTGAAAGACAAATTAATCCCTGGGAATGCTTTCTAAGTAATTCCTTGTCAACTCGGGGTTTGTAATAGAATCCTTCAAGATAGGATTTGGAAGTCATTTTGACCAGATTACGATAACCTTCTTCGTTTTTAACCAAAAGAACCAGATGGTATCTTTTGTTATCAATATTGGGTCGTTTCTGAAGCATGCCATTGGGGGCAATGTAGACTTCATTGCCCAGGATCGGCCGGATGCCTCTTTTTTTAGCTTTCTGATAAAACTCAACCAGGCCATACATAGAACCGTGGTCAGTCAAGGCAATCGAAGACATTTTTAATTCCTGGCAGGTATCCAAAATCTGGTCTATTTTCGCCAGACCATCGAGCAAACTATAATGACTATGAACATGGAGATGGGTAAACTTCATATACCTGATTATATCACCTGACAAAACCACGTAAACCTTGACAAATTGTGTCAGTATGGTTATAAACACTGTATTAGATGTTTGGGATTTTTAAAAACATTATCAAGCAAGGAGGATTTCATGAAAAAAGTAGGGATAATTTTCATGGTTCTGGTAATCGCGATTTTCTTGGCTAACGGACCCGCGCTGGCTGCTCAGTCTCTCCAGACGAGCAATCTCACTCTAGAGGAAGGAATGATCGGCTATGCCGTCTTAAGATTGGTCAATGCCCAGAATGGGCTCCGAAAACAAGGGTTGACGGGTGCCCCTGTCGACCTTGCCTTAGGGGAATTAGTTGAGAAACTTAGAGAAGTTAAAACACTTGAGGGGTTTATGGAAATTTACTCTTCATTCAAAAAAAAATGGGGCTTTCAACTGTATCTTCCGCCCTAAAAAAAATGATCGTTTTGTTTTAGGGTCGGCTCATAATAGAGTCGGCCCGTTTCATTTGTCTTGAAAAGACCGCATTTTAGCGATATAATTACAATAATGGACAAACAAGAAGCCAGGAAAAGAATCGTTAAATTAAGGAAAGTTATTAACCATCATCGCTATCTTTACCATGTTCTGGATAAACCGGAGATTTCTGATGCAGCTTTAGATTCTCTAAAACATGAACTTTTTCAGTTGGAAAATGAGTTTCCGGATTTAATTACTCCTGATTCGCCAAGTCAGAGAATTGGCGGCAAGGCCCTGGATAAATTTGTTAAGGTTAGGCATCAGAAAAGAATGCTTTCCCTTCAGGATGCTTTTTCCGGAGAAGAAATGGAAGATTGGCAGAAACGTCTTCAGAAATTAGTTCCAAGAGAAAAGCTGGACTACTTCGCTGAGTTAAAAATTGACGGCTTTGCCGTTTCTTTAATTTACCGGGACAGCATTTTTATTAAAGGAGCAACCCGAGGGGATGGAAAAACCGGCGAAGATGTTACCCAGAATTTAAAAACAATTGAATCTATTCCTTTGAAATTAAATAAGGAAGTCAAAAAAGGAGAAGTAGAAATTCGGGGCGAGGTCTATATGACCAATTCTGTCTTTAAAAAAATTAACCAAGAAAGAAAAAGGAAAGGATTGTCTTTGTATGCTAATCCAAGAAATACGGCGGCTGGTAGTATCCGCCAACTTAATCCAAAAATTGCCGCTTCAAGACAATTGGACTTTTTGGCCTATGATATTGTTACCGACCTGGGCCAGAAAACCCATCATCAGGAACATCAACTGGCTCATTCTCTGGGTTTTAAATCAGACAAAGGAAAATATTGTTCTAATTTAAAAGGGGTTATTAAATTCTGGAAAGGAATTGAGCAAAAAAGAGAAAAACTTGGATATCAAATAGACGGAATAGTTGTTCGGGTTGATAATAATAGGGTTTTTGGAAAACTGGGTGTGGTTGGCAAAGCCCCCCGGGGAGCAATTGCCTTTAAATTCTCAGCTGAGGAAGCGACAACAGTTGTCAAAGATATCATTATCCAGGTTGGCCGAACGGGCGCTCTAACCCCGGTAGCTAAATTAAAGCCAATTCAGATAGCGGGAGCTTTAATCAGCCGGGCAACTCTTCATAATGAGGATGAAATCAAACGGCTTGATGTTAGAATCGGCGATACTGTTATTGTCCAAAGAGCCGGCGATGTTATTCCCGATATTATTAAAGTTGTTAAAGAAATGAGAACCGGCAAAGAAAAGAAATTCCAGATGCCAAAAAAATGTCCCATTTGCGGAGGAAAGATTATCCGGCCAAAAGGAGAGGCTGTTCATCGTTGTTTTAATAAAAGATGTGCTTTAATCCAGAAAAGACAAATTGCTCATTTTGTTTCCAAAAACGCCTTTAATATTGAAGGGCTTGGTCCTAAGATTGTTAGTCAATTAACAAATCAAGGATTGATTAACAATGTTTCAGACATATTCACCCTAACCGAAGAAGATTTAATTCCTTTGGAAAGATTTGATAAAAAGTCAGCCAGTAATTTGATTAATTCTATTGAACAGAGCAAGGAAATATCTTTGTCCAGATTTATCTACGCCCTTGGTATCCGTCATGTTGGCGAAGAAACCGCTATTAATCTAGCCAACCATTTCACCAGTTTAGAGGGAATAAAGAAAGCTAAATTAGAACAACTTGCCCGGGTTAAGGATATTGGCCAGGTAGTTGCAGAGAGCGCTTTTAAGTGGTTTAATGGTAAGAAGAACAGGGAATTAGTTGATAGATTAATCAGAAATGGAGTTAAGATTGAAAAACAAAAGAGAATTAAAAGGAAATTGTCCGGTCAGACATTTGTTTTAACAGGACATTTAGAACAATTTACCCGGGATCAGGCCAAAGACAGAATCAGAACATTAGGCGGCGATATTTCTTCATCGGTTTCCAAAGAAACAGATTTTGTTGTTGTTGGTTCAGAGCCGGGTTCGAAATATGATCGGGCCAGGAAATTAGGGATTAAAATACTTAATGAAAAAGAGTTTTTAAGGATTTTGTCTAATCCGCGTTAAGCGGATTAGGAACAAAACCTTACCCCGCAGTATTGCGGGGTGACAGTTTTGTAGCTAAATCATTCGCTACGCTCATAATTTAGACAAAATAGTCATGCCCAAATTGACTAAAAAAGAGGTTGAACATGTGGCCAAATTGGCCCGGCTGGGACTATCCAGCCAGGAAAAAAGTAAATTTACTGAAGAACTTTCAGCTATTTTAGATTTCGTTGAAAAGTTAAATGAAGTTAAGACTGATAAAATTGAACCAACTGCCCAGGTGACTGGTCTGGAAAATATTTCCCGTCGGGATAAAGCAAGAAAAAAAACTGAGAAAGAAACACAGAAATTAATAGATTTGGCTCCGGAAACAGAGAATAGACATATTAAAGTTAAGGCGGTCTTGTAATGTTGAATAAATTGACTATTAAAAAAGCCCATCAGGGATTAAAAAAGAAAGAATTTTCTTCGGTTGAATTAACTGAGGCAGCTTTGAATAGAATCAAGGAAAGAAATCCAGAAATTAATTCCTTTATTACCATTACCGAAGAAATGGCTCTGAAACAGGCCAGAAAAACAGATAAAAAAATTGCTAATAGCGAAGAAATTGACTTGTTGGCCGGTATTCCAATTGCAGTTAAGGACGCTATTCTGGTTGAAGGAATCAGATGTACAACCGGCTCAAAGATTTTAGAGAAATATATTGCTCCTTACGATGCAACGGTTATTAAGAAATTAAAGAAAGCCGGAGCGGTCATTATTGGTAAAACCAATCAGGATGAATTTACTATGGGAGCTTCAGGTGAGAACTCTGCTTTTGGTCCGACTAAAAATCCCCATGACTTAGAAAGAGTCACCGGTGGAAGTTCAAGCGGTTCTACTGCTGCTGTTGCCGATAACCAATCTATTATTGCTTTGGGTACAGATACCGGCGGTTCAATCCGCCAGCCAGCAGGTTTTTGCGGCGTGGTTGGATTAAAACCAACCTATGGAGCAGTTTCCCGATACGGATTAATTGCTCACGCTTCGTCCTTGGACCAGATTGGTCCAATAACCAAGAATGTTGAAGACACAGAAATTCTTTTTAACGCTATCAAGGGAAAAGATGGATTTGATTCAACCAGTTTAGAATCAAAAAAAGAAAGTCAGAAAGTAGGAATTAAGGATTTAAAAATTGGGGTGCCAAAAGAATATTTTGTTGAGGGAATTGATAAGGAGGTTGAGAAAACAGTCAAAAAGGCTATTTCCCAATACGAAAAAATGGGAGCAAAAATTATTGAGGTTAGTTTGCCCCATACTCAATACGCTATTCCCTGCTACTATATCATTGTCCCGGCCGAGGCTTCGGCTAATCTAGCCCGATATGATGGGATTAAATATGGGCTTTCCGAACAATCCCCGAAAAAAAATCAGAGATTTTCAACGGGGCAGGCAAAAGACCTTTTAGAAGGATATTTAAAAACAAGGCAAATTGGATTTGGCGATGAAGTTACCCGAAGAATTATGGTTGGAACCTACGCTTTATCAGCCGGATATTACGATGCCTATTACCTCAAAGCTCAGAAAGTCAGAACTTTGATTAAACAGGATTTTGATAAAGCTTTTGAAAAAACTGATGTTTTAATGACCCCGGTTTCTCCGACGACAGCTTTTAAAATCGGGGAGAAAATTGATGATCCGGTGGCAATGTATTTGGCCGATGCTCTTACTGCTCCGGCTAATCTGGCTGGAATTTGCGGTATTTCTCTTCCGGTTGGGGAAATAGGAAACTTGCCGGTTGGCCTTCAGATTTTAGGCAATCAATTTGAAGAGGATAAAATTATTCAAGTTGCTAAATTCTATGAGAACTGAACTATTTGAACTCTATGATAATATTGCCATGGCGGCTCCGGCAGCTTCAGAAGCAGGAAGCGATGTTGTTTTAATCCTAAAAATTGTTTCAATAATCATTTCAATCCTATTTGTCCTTGCCAGTATTTTCTTAATTTACAAATTGAGAAAAGGAATTGGTCAGTCAATTGAAAGAGTTGAAGAAAGTGTTTCAGCCCCTGGATTAGTCAAAGAAGTTTTTGATAAAAACTGGCAATCGGTCTTGGATAAGATGGATTTAGAAGATGAAAGTTCCTGGAAACTGGCTGTTATTGAGGCCGATAAAATCCTAGACGATGTTCTGAAAAGAATTGGCTACCAAGGGGAAGATATGGGCGAAAGATTAAAACAAATTACTAAAACCCAATTAGCTAATATTGAAGAAATCTGGCAGGCGCATAAGATGAGGAATAATATTGTTCATGACCCGGGATATCAGGTCAGCAAGGGGCAGGCCAGAAGGGCAATTGAAATTTATCAAAGAGCCCTTCAAGATATGGAAGCTCTTTAGCCCTCCGCCGCTAAAGCTTCGGCGGGGCAAGTGTGGATATCCTATTTGACAAACATTTTTAATTAGTTAAAATTGGTTATTATGACAAAGATTGATTCTTTGAGCCAAATAAGAAATTTCAACCAAAACTTTTTTGGGTTTTATTTTACTGGCTTATGAGAGTTGGTCTTTTTGGTTAGAAGGTATTTTCAAAGGACTGGCTCTCAAGCCAGTTTTTTAGTTTCTTAAAAAATGAATAATGAAAGGAACAAGGTATGGCAAAGAAAGGCATAAAAAGCAGGTGTGGAGGTTGCGGCAAACCGATGCACTTAAGTGACGGAAAAAGGATAAAACCGGGCAAGAAAATGCCTTGCCCTCATTGCGGTCACGAAAACACAGTTGGGATGAAAAAAAATGGCAAAATTAGGATAGTTTAAAAAAGACAAATCCAAAAGCCCTGGCAATAACGCCGGGGCCTTAAATTTGTTGATTTTTTAAATAATTATAGTTAGTATCTAAAGAGGCATAGTATTTTTTAACAAAAAAAGATTGTCTAGAGAGGAGGGAAAAAGCATGAATCTTAGCGTAGGGAAAGACGGTATTAGTAGGATAGAGCCGGTTGATAGACATGAGGTAGAGCGCATTGATGATTTCTTGTATCGACTTAGTCAAAAAGGTATCGACTTGAAAGAAGTAACCTTCAAAATCACCAGGAAGAATAATGCGCTCATACTTAAACCTATGTGTCTGTAATAAGGCACTATTACATCAAAAGGGCTATGTCATGCGACCGCTGGCCTTTTTTCAATATTTACAAACTTTTACAAACTGCGGGGTTACTCGGGATAATAAGAAAACTTTTAGGGGGTTGGTTGGGGAAATTTATTCAATTTATGGTATTGATTCAAGATGTATCGTTTTCCCTTATTAGAGTGATTTCTATGTAATTATGAGTTTTCCACAGCTTTTGCAGATGTATCATAGATGTATCATAGATGTATCATTTGAATAAACTTTCTTGTTTTGAATTAGATTCAGCTTCAATTTCTTGCTTATTATCATTTGAAAAGACATTCATTGTAAGTATGTATTCTACCTTAGGTCCTTCTTTTTTAGTCCTCTTTATTATGCTTAATTTTTCTAATTTTCTAAGGTTTCTTATTGTTGTTCCTCTGCTTTTTCCTATTTCTTTACTAAGATCTGCTGTTTTGCCTTTTTTATTTTTCAATAAAAAGTGTACTATTTTTTTCTGATCACCTGTTAAGTTTTCTAGTAAATTATGATTTAGGCCTTCTATTTCTTCTAGATTATCTTTTGTTGTTCGTTTGTCGATATTGTTTCTAAGTGTCACCCTAAAAATAAATGCGCCTTTATCGTTTTTAAATTCTGGTTCTGGTAATCCATAGTTTAACATCTCCTGTCTCATTCTATCTAGTCCTTCGCTTGCTTGCTTTACGTAACCTAGATATCGAAAACCATTCATTAATACGGGATTTCTTGAAAAACTTTGCTTGTATATATTCTCAATAGTTACTATTCCTGGTAAGTTACCAGGGCTTTCTATCTCTAAGCGGTCATTAAACATTCTGATAAAAATGTTGGAGTTTTTAATATGGTAGGCTCTATGAGCTAGAGCATTTACCACTGCTTCAAGCCATGCATCTTTTGGGTATTCAGGGACTGTGTTGAATTTACCTTTTTCGCCTAAGGAACTAAACTCTTTTGACTGGTCTTCTATTAATTTAGAAATTTCCCCAACCTGATAGGGAAGCGGGCCTTCAATAAATCTATCTTTAATTATATTGGAACGTGCGCCAGTTTCTATTTTTGTACCTTCATATTTTAGAAATCTAATTCTTGCGCCCGAAATAAAATTTTGGGGATTGTCATAAAATAACAAAGCTCCCACATTGTTAACCTTAACATCCGAACGTTTTTTCTCTCCAAAATTCTTCGTTAATATTACATTTTCTACGGTGGGTCTTGAGGTTAATCCGTCATGTTCTATCCATTTATCGATAAATTCACTGAGTAAAGATTTATTTAATTCCTTAATAGTTAGGCTTGGTATCAGTTCTTTTTCAAAATCAGATTGTTTTTTTTCGTACTCCATAAGCCTTACTCTTTCGGACTTCATTATGCATGTTTCGTCTCCTACTCTTTCATATGCTTCTCCAGAGGTAAGTTTAATTACTTTATCTATGGCATACTCAACAAAAAGGAGAAGTAATCGATCGTCACCGCCTTTATTATTTTTAATATTAAAAAATCTATGTTTGATGTTTATTAATGGGCAAAAGGGTCGATATGCTTGTATGAGTTTATTTATTCCCTTTTCACCTACTGAATTAATGCCAATAACATCTGTATCATTTTCAATGCCAATTACAATTAACGCTCCTTCTATGCTGCTATTGGCGAATGACGATAGTTCTATTGCTAACTTTTTTTGATGAATTCCAGCAGGCTTCCTTTCAAAATCTTGTCCTTCTTCCATCCTAAGAAATTCTTCCAAGTCTGGGTTATTATATAGTTTAAAACTCATATTATTAGTAGATAATTTAATTTCCTATTTTAATTATCTAATAATTAGATGTATTTTACAAGTTAAAATGAGTAACAAAAAACAGCCCAAACAGGCTGTTTTTTAT
>CAZQMX010000010.1:0-18634 GCA_964594965.1 uncultured Candidatus Saccharibacteria bacterium
ATGAGATGCTAAAATTAATTAATCACTAAACCGACAAATGTGTGTGCCTAATTCACTTAATGTCAAGTGTTAAGAAATAATATAATTTAGTCATTTGGATCCGGGATTTTATTTGACATTTGATCTTTGAAATTTGACATTTCAATGCTAAGCAAAATCATTAAATTTAATATTTATCTTATAGCTTTCTCCTTGCCGCTTTACTTAGTTAGGTTTAAGGTTGCTTGGATTCCTTTTAATTTGTCAGAAATATTAATCTATGCTCTCTTTCTTCTTTGGTTAATTAGCCGGCCTAAATTAAGAGAAATCTTTAAGAATAGAATCTTTGCTCCGGTTTTAATTCTTTTTATTGGCTTAACTCTTTCAACTTTGTTTTCTAATAATATATTTACCAGCGCCGGGATTTGGAAAGGATGGTTTTTAGCGCCAATGCTTTTCTTTTTGGTTCTAATCGATTCATTAAAAAGCAAAAAAGAAATTAGAAATGTCATTACTGCTCTTGTTTTTTCGGGTGCGATTGTTGCTTCAATCGCGCTTTGTTACTGGCTGGATAATGATTTGACCTATGACGGCCGTTTAAGAGGATTTTATCTTTCGGCTAATTTTCTGGCAATGTATTTATCCCCTCTTTTGGTCCTGTCTCTTTATCTTTTTTCTTGTTTTAAGAAGGGAATTTCAAGAACGCTTTTGTTAATTGCCAGCGCCCTGATGTTTTTTGTAATTTATTTAACCTATTCCTACGGGGCCCTATTGGGATTGTTGGGCGCTTTTGTTTTTCTTCTTTTAACTCAGTTTAGAACAAGAAAATTCTTATCTGCTTTTTTATTTTTTTTAATTATTTCCGCTTTTTTGTTTCAAGTTTCAAGTTTCAAGTTTCAAGGTTTTTTGGATTTTTCCTATCCTTCGATTAAATCCCGCCTGGTTATCTGGCAGAGCGCCTGGGAAGTATTAAAGGATAATTCCTTAATTGGGATTGGCCCGGGCATGTTCCAAAAATACTATTTAGAGTACCAGCCGAGATTTGAACTCTACCCGGAGTGGGCAGTGCCCCAGCCCCATAATCTTTTCCTGGCCTTCTGGCTCCAAACAGGTCTTTTGGGCTTAATTGGATTTATCTGGCTTTTGGTTGTTTTCTTTAAAAAAAACAAACCTAATTTCTTAGGTTTAATTCTGATGGCGGCTATGATATATATTCTAATTCACGGATTAGTTGATACGACTTACTGGAAAAATGATTTAGCCGTCATTTTCTGGGTGATTATAGCTTTAGGCTATAGAGCTGGCCGTCTTTTTGGTTAATAAAGATGAGATAGTCCTCTTGGGGCGATAAAAGCAACTCCTTGGCATCATAGGCAGTTGCTTCTTCGTTTTCTGTTTTGTAAATTCGGGTTTCTCCCTTGGTTTCAAGATTAATTCGGTAGAAATCATCGGCAAATGAGATAATTTTTTTGTAATAATCATCGGGTAAAACAGCCCGGGTAGAAATATCTTTGGGAACAGCGCAGAAAATTGTTCGGTTATCCTGACTCCAGGCGCATTTTTCCGGCAGAGTAGCAAGATTCAATTCCTGAATAGTCTGGGTTTTAGTTTCTAAAACCTTTAATTTCAGATTCTTCCCTTGGCTGTCGGTTTCTGAAAAAAGGACCTTATCTCCCAGGGGCGACCAGAGAACAGCTAAGCCATAGGTCTCTCCAATCATTTTCTTAAAATCGCCGTCAGCTAAACTAATCGTATAAAGAATACTTTCAGCCAGTCCGCTCGGTTTAGTCCTAATGGAGAGTCGACTTGATCCTGGCCATTCAACAATCAAATCTTTCATCCTGGTTTGGAAAACGCTTGTCCAATCAGAGCCGTCTGAATCAGCAATGCTAATATTATTCCCTGCTATTGGACTATTATACTGATAGGCAATTTTATCTTCCTTGGGTGACCAGCTAATCCAACCAATATTATCATCCAAGGGAGTTGAGATTCCAGTTGTGTAATCATATGAATATTTTTTAGCTTCTCCGTTCTGGTCAAAAATGGCAATAACTTTGTTTTTTGACGGTGACCAGAGAACTTTTAATAAATCAGGCAAAGCAGAAGAAGAAACCAGGACAGTGCCGGAGCCATTCAGATTGGATTCAAAAACATTGCCGTTTTCCTTTGAATAATATTTGGCTTTCTGGTCATCGATTGTTACTCCTAAAACCGACTCCTGGGATATTCTTTTAATTCGGCTGGTTGAGGTAGGATCGCTGGTTGTTGGCTGAGTTTCTGTCCCATCAACTGGTTCGGTTTCCTGGGAATAGTAGTAGTAAATTAAAATCCCGCCTGCGATCAGGATAAGGACAGAAATGATAATGATTAGAGTCTTGTTTGAAAACATATTTTACTAAAAAGCTGTGCCACCGCCGAAAGTACAATAACAAAGGGAGGGGTCCCAATAATATTCATCAGGACAGGCCTCTTCGCATTCTGAGGGACAATCCTCTGCTGTACAGGCAGCGGGTTCTGCTGTGGGCAGGGATCCTGTTGAATCTGAGTCATCGGAACTTGTTGTTCCTGAGTCATCGGAGGACGAAGTAGAACTAGAAGATGAAGGGTCGTCTAAATTCGGACTTCTTAATCTAATTAAATCAGGGTTAATCGTATAGAGGATTAGATAAGCGGCCAGGGCAAGGAGTAGTCCCCAAACTGCTCCCCAAATGTATTTCTTGGCTTCTTCTGTGTTTGTGACAAGGTCAGAGAGCATATAGATAAGGCCGGCGACAACCAGAGTGCCCAGAGCAGCGACTCCGACCGCGCCCAGGGCGAATAAGTAGATGTATCTGATGTAATCTGAGAGGTCAACTTCTTCTCCGGCAGCGGCTTTCGGCTGATCGGGGATGCCGACTTCCAGCTTGTATCCCGCTAAAGCAGTTAAAGTTAAAAGCAGAAAAAAGGATGAAAACAAGAGAGCAATAAATATTTTTTTAACTTTTTTTTCCATAATCAAGGAATAATATTAATTTCAACTTCAGTCTGAGCTTTTTCAAGTAAATTATCCTCGTCCTCTGCCCAAACTGTTAATTTCTTGGTAATTGATTGAACTAATTGGCTAATTTTTAAGATGAAAGTATTGGGATTGGCATCGTCTGTTTTAGTCGCTCTTTCTCCGTTAAAACTCCAATCATAACTTAATTCGTCTGCTCTTTTAATATTGAAGAAATATGGTTGGGCAGTAAATCTAATTTCCTGGTTAGAAGAAAAAATGTATTTAAGAGGTTCTAAAGGAGCGGTTTTGGTTTTTAGGACAATTTCCGGGCTTTGAAGAGCAATGGTTAAAACCGGGGAAAAGATAATAAAGCTTTCTTTTTCATCGCTGACTCTTGTCTTAACCTCAAATCTCTGGCTGATTCTTTCGCCGGTATTGAAAGTAAAGGTCTGTTTTCCTTTGCCTGATTTTACTTCCTGTAGTTTATCATTAATGAACCAGTTGTATAATAGGTTTTCAGGATTAGAACTAGAAATACTGGCTACGACTTCAATATTGCTCTTCCTGGTTGGCAGGGCTTTGCCGGAATAATCAAGGGGAACATAGGTATCAGTTGACCAGGTCAAAGTCACCTGGCTTTGGGCCTGGCTAAAAAAAGGGAAAATTAGAAAGAAGAGAAAGAATAAAAGATAGGATTTTGTTTTAATCATTTTAAGATTTTTTGCCAGTTAGTCTTGATGCCCAACGGGGCAAGTAACCTTTTTGCTCGGCCCAGACAGTAGCAATAAATATAGTCCATGTGGGCGAAAAAGTGCCAACAACAGGAATCATTTCTATTAAGAAACTACCCAGAAACCGTTTAGTTGGGAATTTGTGAAGTCGGAAAAGACACCAAAGCCAGAGGATACCAGTGATGATAAGATTAGTTATTCGGGAAAGAACTAGGCCAACGCCGCCAGCAAATAATAGTATCCAATCAAGAACGTCCTTGAGAATGGCTAAACCAAGAACCAAAGAAAACTCAACATCAGAAATCTGACTAGCAAGATCATTAGACTTTCTGGCTTTCGTCTTTTTTCTCTTTGTCTTCTTTTTCTCCCCGTCTTCGGCTCTGTCCTGGTTGAGTTGTTGGCTGTGATCGGGCATTGTTTTTTCCGACGCCTTGGTCGGAATCCCGATTTGACATCGGGACTTCTTTATTATTTTTTTCTTTAGCTAGATCTCTTTTAGCTTGTTCAATTTCAAGTAATTGAGCTGGGTCAGAGGTAATAATCTGGTCTTCAGAATAGGAAGCGACAATCTGAATAGCAACATGCTTTGTTCCAGCAAAAAATATTCCTTCGCCAACATTGCATTCCAAAAGCTGGTATTTTTCCTGGTCAGTTAAGTTGAAAGTTTTCTTAATGACTTCAATTGTTGCCGGCGACTGCTTCATTAGTAATTGGAGCGAGGAATTGGTAATAATGGGCTTGCCGTACTCGGACTTCATGAAATCGGCGATATCCTGGGTAATGGTTGTTAGCCCCATGTAATATTTACGGCATCTTTTAGCAATGGAGAAAAGGAAATTGGCGGCGTCTTCATGTTGCATCATTAACCAGGCTTCATCAACAATCATTAATCGCTTTTTGAGTTTGGTCCGGACAATATTCCAGATAAAATGAAGAATAATATACATGGCTAATGGCCTTAATTCTTCTTCCATGTCTCTGATGCTGAAAACAATTAGTTTTTTGTCCAATTCAACATTAGTTTGCTGATTAAAGAATTTAGAATAACTACCACTGACAAACTTATTCAAACGGGTAACCAAACTATCAGCTCCTTTCATTCCCCTTAGAATAGTATGAAGGTCCTGCATTAAAGGAGGTGTGATTTTGGTAAAATCAGATTCAGGGGTAATATCTCTGGCAGCATAGGTTTCAATCAGGGCTCGGTCGATAATGGCGTCTTCTTCCGGAGTTAATCCTCCAAGCATTATTCTTAAGAGCCCGACCAAATCAGTAATATTACTTCTTAGAACATCGGCCGGTCTTTCATCCGGTCCTGGCTTGGGTAAATCAAATGGGTTGAGATGAACCGATGAATTAAGGGAAATATCGATAAAACTTCCATCAACTGTTTCTGCTAGATATTTATACTCTTTTTCCGGGTCAATAATGATAACTTCGTTATCCTGCATTAAAGAACGCAAAGTTTCTAGTTTAATAGCGTAGGATTTACCGCCGCCGGATTTGCCAAAGACAACCATATTAGCATTTTCCAAACTAAAGCGGTCAAATAAGACCAGAGAATTATTATGCCGGTTAATACCATAAAGAACTCCCTTGTTGTCGGTTAAATCGGATGAAATAAAGGGAAAGGCAGAAGAAAGTGGACCAGTATTAAAACTATTATGAATTAGAAGCTTATCTGTTCCTAATGGCAGGGTTGAAATGAATCCCTGCTCCTGTTGAAAAAGGGCTGGCTTGGAATAGACCATGCCAGTTTCCATTAACGCCCTGACCTCATTTTCAACCTTATCCAGTTTTTTAACCGAATCAGCAAAGAGGGTGATATACAGGCCAAACTTAAAAAGCCGTTCTGCTCCTTGTTGAAGGGAATCCCTTAATTCCTCAATATTCTGGAGGGCAGCTTCTAATTTGGGATTCCTAACCTTACCCCCTTCAGCTTCAAGAGAAATTTGGGATTGAACCTGGGCGGTTTTCTTGGTTAAATTTTTCAAGGCAGTATTTGTTTTGGCCGGGTGAATAAACCAAGAAATATTCATTTCCTGGTCAAGGGTGATTATTGACGAAAGCCAGCCGGTTGAAAGGGATTGAGGGTAGGTGAAAATAAAGATTGTCCGGGCATATTTACCGCCAACCTCCATGTAATTGGAGTTAATCTTCAAACCAGCCGGAGCAATTAAATCAATGATGCCAGTTCCTGGCCTTTCTTCTCTTTTGGGTGATTTTTTAAATAGTTCCATATTTATTGAATTCTTAACTGACTGGCTTTTTCCAGCTCTGGTCCTTCTTTGGCATTGGGATTGTAGAGTTTGTAAAACAATTCAACTAGTTCCTTGGTATTTAAAGGAACTGATTTAATGCCAATGCCGCGAAGGCTGGTAGCAACAAATTCAACTCTTTGCCAGAGATTGTTTTTTAATTCCTGGAAGGTTTCTTCTTTGTCTTCTGCCGATTCTTTTTTAAAGACCCGGGTTAATTGGTTTAAAATACCCTTTTTTTGAATGACTGGTGGAGAGTAGGGAATGACTAAATAGAAGGATTCGGTCATAATATTGTTCATTTCCGTCAGGCCTTTGACAAAATCAATATATTCAGATGTTTGAATTCTTAAGAGTTCATTCTCCTGCTTATCTCTTTTTTCCTTTAATGACTGGATATATGGGTCGATGTTGAATTTGCGGGAGACAGAGACAATCTGGGCTGAAAAATCAAGGGAATTAAGGAATTCCTGATAGCGGTGGACAATAGCATCCTGCTCATCAGTTGATTTGAGGGAAAAATTCAAACTGGTTGTCATTAAAACCGCCCTTAATCCTTTGTTTTTCAGGATAACAACACCATCCTTGATGTTTTTTATCTGAATATGTTTTTTAATTGAAGTTGCTTTAACTTGGTTACTCATCTTTTTTTCTCCAGAGATACAATCTGGGTTTACTTAAATAGCCGATAAAGGAGGTGATTAAAGTAATAAAGGGTCGGCCATTAGGCCGGTAAAAGGCCAGGGCAGCGGATGCTCCGATAACAGGAATAGATAGAACCAGGAAAAGACCTAGTTTTAGGAAGAACCAGAGAATGATAAGCGCTCCGGCTCCGCCGAGAAGATAAAAAAATTGTTTTAGGGTCAATGGTCCAATTATCTTATCTTCCAGTTCAATAAATTGTGGAACCTTAAATCGCATTTTATTCCTCCTTCAAATTAACTATATTACTTGGTATTTCTGATTTTTTCTCTTTCAGGGTAACGATCTCATGGTCCTTTTGAGGAACATCTGGCTGAGAAATTGGTCGGCTAGGTTCTTCTTCTCTTGGCCATTCTGGAACTTTGTGGATTTTTTTCAGACTTTCTTTAACCGGCAGGAAAATGGATGAATTAATATCTCGGGCCAGTTGCCGGGCTGATTGTTCATTCAAATTGCATTCCTTCATAAGTGATTTAACAAAATCAACAATATTGGTCTCGCCTAACAAAACCATACCGGCGACATATGAGGCCGACCAGATTTGTTTATCAGTTAATTTATTTTTCTTGGCGGCGGCGTTCATTTTATTAGCAGTTTCAACAGCAAAAACTAACTGACGGACATCTTGGGGAAGTTGAAAATATTTAAGATACCTTCGCCTGGCTAAGGGGTCAGTAATACCTCGGAGTTTTTTTAGTTGATTTAGGGTTGGCATAATGTTTAGGCGCTTGTAGATGGTTGTTGTTTTGTTTTTGGCTTCACTTTTCCGAACACTGCTTTACCAGTTTCGCCGGTGATATATTCTTTGATGTCATCACGCAATTCATCCCAAGACTCTTCAATAATTTTTTCTCTTATCTTGGCATAGGCCTTGTGGTTGGTTTCAGCCATTTTAGATAAATGAGAACCGGTCCATTGACCATTCTCGCCTAACTGTTCTTTTATAGAATTTCTGACATTATCATCTTCTAGCGATACGGCTTGAACTTTTTCCATATCGGCTTTTTTCATTTCGGATATAAACTCATTAATCTTTTCGTGGCTTTCAAAATCCGGCCTGGCCTTAAGAATATCCCCATGTCGTCCATACTTCCTGGCTAGGCTAAACGCTCTTCTGGTGTCTTTCTCAGAAAAACCCAAAGATTCATTTGCTTCAAAATCTCCTCTTTCAGCTAAAATTTTACCAATAGCAGCTTTTTCTTGGCTATTAACCATCCTAAATCTTGCCTTTAGATTATCGCTACTCCAGTTCTTATATTTTTTCTCGGCTTCGGGGTAAGCGGCCCTTTCCTTCCCGCCGACCACGCCTGGAATTCTGGATGCTTGACCCATTAAGTTGCTTACTCCTGTCCAGCGGCCCCATCTAGATCCTCTCATCCATGTGCTTGCTTTATTCAATCCTTTTTGTATACCATCAGCTGGCTTGGTTGCTAATCTTCGTATTCCCCTCCCAGTTCCCGTACCCCATTTCTTGCCTAATTCAATTGCACCCCTAGCGCCGTAGACACTCATGGTTTGAGCGACAATTAAAGAGCCAATTAACATACCGCAGGCCAAGAGAAATTGGACGAAATATGACGGCTCCATAACCTCTGGTATAATTTTTGTCTTGAGAATATCGTCGGTAATAACTGTGCTGACGCCTTCCACTATTTTTTCTCCAGCAAACGGTAATTTGCCTTCAATAAACCCTGTCCAGGATTCAATGCTCAGCCAAATAAAGAAAACCGCGGCCGGAGCAAAAAAGACCCATTTAACAAAATTATTCCACCATTTAGTAAAAAGACCGCTGGTTGTCGGCAGAATCCAAAAAAACCAAGCTAAAGGAACAAGAATAAGTAAAAACCAAATAGCCAGGATTCTGACTATCAAAAAGAAAGCCAAAGCGCCAAAAACAAAAGCGGCGATAACAGTGAATATTATTGAAAAAATCAGGGATTTAATAACTTCCCAATAAGCATCGGAATTTATATTATCCCAGTCTACTTTACTGGTTGTTTTTTCCACACAAGTTTTAAGCAAAGAGGTGCTATCTTTGCATTCCTTCTTCGTTTTAAAACGTCCTTGGCAGTCCGGGTCTCCAGCTAACCAACAGGATTGCCAATATGAGACTGGTGCATCGGCATTGGTTACTTGAATGCGAGGTAATCCTATTTGGGTGCTAATATCTTCAAAGAATTTTTCCGGTTCGTCTTCAAGAAAAAAATTAGTCAAAACTCCTGAAAAATCAATAAAAACTCCGGATATGATTAAACTAAAGTTAATTAAAAGAGCGACCCCGATTAATTTTGGCAAGAGCGATTTCATGCCATAGCTTTCCAAGCGCAGTATTGTCGCAAAGGCAATCGCTAAAAGGACCAAAACAAAAAACATATTAACCAGGTCTCTTAGAATCCTCCATCCTTCTTTGACTATCGGAGCGTTTTGAAGGTCAGTATACTTGAGGGCTCCTTGAGCAAGTCCGGCAAATATGGCAACCAACCAGCCAATTGCTCCTTGAATCATTAAGAGAAGATTTCCAAAGAATGATCCGACAATATCAGAGCCAGGAATATCTAATGCCCTTGCTTCATTTGCTCCAAAAACAAAAATTCCTAAAGAACTGGTTAATAAAATTAAACCAAAAACAAGAAAATGTTTTTTAAGTTTTGGGTTTTTTTCCATTTATGAATAAAAAATGTTTTTAGTCGGAGCTACTCAAACAATCACTCAGATGAGCGCTAGTGTGAATACGGGTTGATTTAGCGTCGGATTTTTGGCCATAATAAGTACCTGCTTGAGGGTACTCTTCGCTGATTCCTCGGGCAAATATTAGATTACTTGATTCCTGGACGACCTCCATACTCCCGCTTTGGGTTTCAGTATTTAATTCTTCAAATGTTTCAATAGTGCCGGGATCAACTCTGACTGCTATTTCTCCTTTTTCAATAGCCAGGGTTTCAGCCGTATCCATAAGTTGTTCTTTTTCATCCAAAGCCGCCTGTTCTTCGTCGGTTGGCGGTTGAAGAGTATTTTCGTAAAGATCTATGTACTCCTGGGCGGTCTGATAATATCCGTTAGTGGCGGCAATAGCGTCAGCAGCGTCGGCGATCCGTTGATTAGTTTCAGCGATATCGTTTTCAAGAGCGGTCAGTTCAGCATTAATTTGAGGATTATTCTGTTGGTCATAGTAAAGGATACTTGAGGAACTGCCCTGGCTTGAGCCAGCCGAGGTAGTCTCTTTCTTTATAGTAACGCTTCCAATATCAGTCACGGTGATTTGATAGGTTTCTGTGGTTTTATCATCATTTGTGACAGGGTCAACGCTTGTGACAGTGTCAATCACTTCAGCGGTTGCCCAACTGGGTAGAGTACAATTCTTGAAAATCTCTACAATAGTATCAAGAATCTCATTTTGAATATCTTCAATGCTTTCCAAGACAACCAGATTTGCCTCTTGTTCCGTGAGAAGATGGAATTCCAGATTTTCTTTGAGTAACTCCTGCTGTTCTGCCAGAGAAGACGCCTGGTTTTGGCCGTCAATAGCGTCACTTACAGTTGTGTCAACATCATCAACATCTCTTCCTTCTGGGAGTGGGGCATCAGGGTCATCTGAACTTGGTCCGAGGCCTTCGACATAATTTAACCCTTCCTGCAGGACCCGGTTAACCAGGGCGCTGGCAATAGCCGCGATATAGGGCGCGAGATAAGGCCCAAAAGAATCAGCCAGATCCCCTATTTGATTTTCTAAAATAGTTAAATCCTGGGTAACAGCCTTAGTAACTACGTCGGAAATAATTGTTCCAGGCGTAGTAGAAATGTCTCTTTCGCAGACAAAGGTTGGATTGGATTCGAGATTATCGCAATCGTCTTTGCTGGAGCAGGACTCGTTAGTGTCTGTAGTATATCCTCTAACGCATTCTCGCAGCGACCAGAAACCTTTGCCGGCTGCTGCCTCTTGCTCAGCTGCTTCTTTAGCCGCAGCCTCTCTTTTGAGTTTTTCTTCCCGGGCGATCAAATAGCCGCCATAAAGATTATTCTG
The DNA here is from genome assembly GCA_964594965.1 of uncultured Candidatus Saccharibacteria bacterium. Classification (GTDB taxonomy): domain Bacteria; phylum Patescibacteriota; class Minisyncoccia; order Portnoybacterales; family UBA2143; genus CAZQMX01. The sequence goes on from CAZQMX010000010.1 coordinate 10,672, forward strand.
TGGTTCGGTTAATTTAATCCATCCCTTCCAGCTGCCTTTGCTAAAATCGTTGGCAAAATCACCGACGTTATCAACAATATCGGAAATGGTACATCTGACCCGGTCTTCAAATCTGGGCACGTCTAAAAGCGCAATTCTAATATCAATATCAAACTCTTCACAAAGCCAGCCCATACCTAAATATTTATCAACAAAAGTCCCCCCGGCTTTATCAGCAACATCTCTTAAAAATCCCCGCCAGTCATTGATGAATCTTGGCTCTCCTCCGCCCTGAATCCATTTGATAATCTCATTTGTTATCATGGATAAAGCTATGCGAAGAGCGACCTCAAGAGCGGCAATAGCTGACCGTTCAAGTATATCTTCTGATTGTCTCCAGGCATTAACTCTGGCGCTAATCCAGTCTGCCGATGCATGATAGGCCGCAGCTACTTTTTCCCAGGCCCACTTAAGAAGGTCTTGGATTGTCTGTAGCGGCACGCTGCCCACTTCAATTACTTCTGCTTGCGCTTCCGCCGGTTTTGGATGAAAAAAGATCCAGCCGCCGCCAAGAGCGAGGACAGTAATGATTAAAATACTGGAAAGACTCTCTTTGAGGGGTTTGTTTTGGTAAAATAGGTAGTACATTATTTCAACTGACTGGCTAAATTAAGAAGTATTTGTTTAGTTAGTTCAGAAACTATCTTATATTCTTCAATAGCTAAAACAGTTTTCAAGGGGTCCTGGTCTATCTCCCTTATTGCTTTGTAAATATTAGACGTCACCTTAAAAATGCCAATTTGTTTTTTATGAATATCTTTTAAATCAGAAGGGACCGGGATTTGTTTGAGATTTTCTGCTATGCCGTTGTATGATTCAATGTATTTGTCTATTTTCCCGAAATTTCTTGTTTGGATTGCTTCAAGGAATATTTCTGCCTCCATTTGAGATTGAGATTGATCAAGAGAGACTTTTTCTTCCCATTTGCTTATGATCTGAACAATTTCTCTGGCATAATTTTCAATAGCAATCTGGCTGTTATCAGGGGAGATAATAATTTCATTATCAGAAATATCAGGCAGAGAAAATTCATTTAAGGCGCTGGTAATAGTTTGTTTAATGGCATCATTAACAACCTGATTGGAAGTTTCGATAGATGAAGGATTAAGGACACTTGAAATATTGCCCATTTTTCCTTCAATCATTTGCTGGCTAATATTCTTAGCCATGGCCTGGGTTAGATTTTTAGGCAGTCCTCTTTCCTGGGCGCCTTCCAATTCATCGCCCGGAGCCGACCTAGTTGGATCGTATCCGGAAGCAACTTCTTCTCCATCAAGATAACCGTCTTTATCAGTATCGGGCTTGCAGGCATCGGTCTTGTAAACCGCTTCCTGCCAATCCATTAGTCCATCATTATCGCTATCCTTGTTTTTATCATTGGGGTTTGGTTGACATCCTTTAACTGACTGGCCGTCTTTTTCAAGGATTTGGGAGAGTTGCTGGCTAATTGAAGCAGTGCTAAAACCGCTTTCCAATACCAAACAGCCACCAATAGATATTCCTACTAGCAACAGTAAAATAACCACAACCACATTTCTTTTTTTAGTCGATTTTTGTGGTTTCATCGGAAAAGGTTCTTATCCAATAACCTTTCTACTGCAATTCCCATATTCTGGCTGCGGCTTTGTAAAAATTTCTCAACATAGAGTCTATGTTTTCAAAATTTCTACTTCACCTCGCACAGAATCTGAAAATTTCGTAACGAACATTATTGGACAAGAATCTTTTATATTATACAACATTTTCACTTCTTTCCCAAACAATAACCCGACCCTTATCCACACTCTTGACTTTTTAATTAAAATAGTGTATTATTCAAGTATAGTTTCTTTGAAAATTAGATTAAAAATCTCGGATATATACAGAAATTAACCTTTAACGAAAGAGAGGATGAGAGATGAAAGCAAACCTAAAATTATTTTTCTGCTGGGCGGTTTTTTTCGCCCTTGTGGAGATTCTGCTTGGTGGTTGTGCCGGTTCTTCCAAAAGGATAAGGACGATAACTATTCCAGCTGACGGAGTTGCGGTTTTAAGCACTATTCCATCTCCCCGAGCGGGTCTTGTAATTCCGATTAATAAAAATGAGGGCGCTTGGGCAAACTGTATTCTCTATGAAGGCGGACGGTCGCAGGATGATATCATCGGGATTGGTTCTAATGGTAATCCTATTCTGAATGATGAGCCGTTACTAAAATTTGAAGTTGGCTCAGCCGTGACGGGGGAAGTTAAATAGTAGGGAATATTTGAAATAATCTTGTAATTTGAAGGAAGTTTTAATTCTTTTTTTAAAACATCTCCCTGAATAATCTCTATGTTTTTAAAATCTTTTAAATTTTCTTTTAAGGGTTCAATCAATTGCTTATCTTTTTCTATGGTAATAACTTTTCTCGCCTCTTGGGCGAGTTTTTTAGTTAAATTGCCCAATCCAGCCCCAATTTCTAGGATAATATCATTTTTAGAAATATGAGCTGTCTGAATAATCTTATCTAATATATTTTTATCAATCAAAAAACTCTGCCCCAATCTCTTGTTTGGTGCGATTCCATGTTTGTCTAAAACTCCTTTTATTTCTTTTTTCGTCATAGACTTGGCGAAATAATCAAAAACCAAGAAACAATAATCAAAAAAACTTCAATAATCAATAACCAAATAATCAATTCCTTGGCCGCGTTTTTTCTATAATAGAAGAAAGTATGAACTTTAATTCATAAGTTTCCTTGATGAGATCTTGCATGCGAGATTTAAAACCAGGATTTGCTTCTGCTATTAATTCAAGCCAATGTATTGCTTCCTTTGATTCTTTTCTGGCGATGCGTAATCTGTAAAGAAAGTCTTTTTTACCCAGAGAGTCATTGGCTTCGCGGTAATTGGCGCCTATAGACCCTGCTGACCCTGTCGCTTGACCAGTAAGGCGGTTATTTATGGGGTTCCTTGGCAGAGATTTGCATAAACGAATTACTCTTTTAGCAAATTCCGTGGTTCTTTCTTCTAAATCAAAAGGATGTATTTTTTTATTGGTTTTTGATGTTTGGTTATTATTTGATGATTGCATCTTGATTATTGGTTATTTTACAGATATTCCTGGAATTCAATTAGGTTTTGGGGAATATCGGAAATGAATCGGGAGGGAGGATTAATCATAACCTGTCCCCATAATCTTCTTTGGCAGGCAAAGCTTAAATAGGCTTTTTGTTTGGCCCGGGTAATACCAACATACATTAATCGCCTTTCTTCCTCCATCTGGCTTGGGTCAAAGAAACTTTTTGAGTGAGGAAAAATTCCTTCTTCCAGACCGACAATAAAGACAACTGGGAATTCTAATCCTTTGGCGCAGTGAAGAGTCATTAAATTAACCAGATTCTTCTTATCCTCAATTTCATCAGCATCATTTAAAAGAGTAATTTCTTCTAAGAATTTTTGAAGTCCTTGTTTTTCTTTATCGTATCTTTGGGCAACGGAAAAGAGCTCCTGGATATTTTCCCATCTCATCTCCCCTTCTTCTTCTCCGTTTCTAATATATCCCTCGTAATTAGTTTGTTCAATAACTTTTTTAATTAATTGAGTTAAAGGTTTTTTCTGATTTTCTTTTCTTAGGTTATCAATCATTTGATAAAAATTATCTAATTGAGGCCCGTTTTGTTTCTCAAGGGCGACTTTGCCAATGCCTCGGGGCGGGAGATTAACTATTCTTTGGAAACTGACTAAATCATTGGAGTTTGAAATGTATTTAAGATAAGCAAGAATATCTTTAATTTCTCTTCTTTCATAGAATCTGACTGTGCCAATGAGTTTGTATGGAAAATTGTTTTTTAAAAAGGCCTCTTCAATTGCTCTTGATTGGGCATTGGTCCGGTAAAGGACAGTAAAATCTTTTAATTTCATTCCTCGTCTGATTAAGTTTTCCATTTCTTCAATTAGGAAATTACCTTCTTCTTCCTCATTTTCCGCCTGAACAACATTAATTAAAGAACCGGATGAGTTCTTAGTCCAGAGTTTCTTTTCTTTCCGCTGAGTGTTTTTAGAAATGACATGATGGCTGGCTTCAAGAATATTAGGAGTTGAGCGGTAATTCTGTTCCAGGAGAATAACTTTAGCCTGGGGAAAGTCCTTTTCAAAGTTCAAGATATTCCTGAAATCAGCTCCCCGCCAAGAATAGATGGCTTGTGAATCATCTCCAATAGCAAAAAGGTTTTGATGCTTTTCTGATAAAAGATTAGTTAAAACGTATTGACTGGTATTAATATCCTGGTATTCGTCAATTAAAAGATACTGCCAAATCTTCTGATATTTTTCTAGGATTTCTGGTTTTTTTTGAAAAAGATTAACCGTTAGCATAATTAAATCATCAAAATCAAGAGCATTTGATTTTAAAAGAGATTCCTGATACGCCTGATATATTCTAGCAATAGTTTTGGGAAAATATTCCTTGGCCTGTTCTCCGTATGATTGCCAGTCAATTAATTCATCTTTGGCCCGGGAAATGGCTTCTTTGGCTGAGCCGGGTTTGAATTGGTCAGGATTAATTTCTAAGTCTTTTAGAATTTGTTTTAAAAGATTTAATTGGTCATTCTGATCGTAAATGGTGAAGTTCTTTTTGTATTGGGAAGAAACTTTTTCAATTTCCCTTCTTAAAATCTGAAGACAGATGCTATGGAAAGTGCCAATGGTTGGCGGGCGGGAAGGGAAATACGTTTTTTTAAGAAGGATTTTAACTCTTTCCCGCATTTCTTCTGCCGCCTTATTAGTAAAAGTCACTGCTAAAATCTTTCTCGGAGAGATTTCTTTTTCGATTAAATAGGCAATTCGGTGGGTTAATGCCCGGGTTTTGCCTGAACCTGGTCCGGCAATAACTAAAACCGGCCCCGCAATAGTCGTGACCGCCTCTTTTTGTTTTGGATTAAGCGAAGAAAATAAATCAGCCATTTGTTTTTAAGAGTATATCATAGGGGAATGATTAAACCAATTGACTTTAATTAGATTTTAGGGTAAGATTATTAGGAAACGGGACGTAGTGTAGCGGCCAACATGCTCGCTTTGGGAGCGAGTGATCGGGAGTTCGAATCTCCCCGTCCCGACTGAGATGTTAGGGTTCGCCCCGTCATTCGACGGGGCGCCCGGATGGATATCCGGGCGAATCTTGTCACCCCGACCAGACAGGCGGGTATCGTATAATGGTTATTATCACAGGTTTCCAACCTGTTGATGTGGGTTCGATTCCCACTACCCGCTCAGGAAAACAAAAAGTCCTCCACTACGGAGGGCTTTTTGTTATGCTTTCGAAAGCAGAATCCTATTTAACTGCGTCTTTGAGTGACTTGCCTGCCTTAAATTTAGGAACTGTTGTTGCTTTAATCTTAATCTTTTCGCCAGTTCGTGGATTAACTCCCATTCGGGCAGCTCTCTTTGAAACGCTGAAGGTGCCAAAGCCAGTCAAAGCAACCTTCTGGCCTTTGGCTAGAGATTTGCTGATAGCGTCGAAAACAGCATCAACAGCATCATTAGCTTCTTTCTTAGAGCAACAGCCCTTGGCGGCTGCTTCAACTAAATCTTGTTTAGTCATAGTATTGAATATTTTTTAATATATTTATTCTCGACCTTTATTTGATTCCCTCCAAACTATTCTACCAACTTTTCCCCTATTCTAACAGGTTTTTCAGACAAGAGCAAGGATTTTCCCCCTTCGCTAAAGCTTCGGAGGATAAATTGGCTATTTCACAATTTCCTTTAATCGCTCTATTTTCTTCCCTTTTCCATCCTTGTTTATCTCGACTAAAACCGCATTAACTTCAACTGGTCCTTCCGGCACTTCTAATTTGACATGGGTCTGGGTCAGGTATCTTTTAATAGCATCATCCTTATTCCTCCCCAAACTGGAATCCCTGACCCCAACCATGCCGATGTCGGAAATGTAGGCTGTTCCTTGGGGAAGGATGCGTTCGTCAGCCGTAGCGACATGAGTATGAGTGCCTAGGACTGCTGAAACTCTTCCGTCTAAATACCATCCTAAACAAACTTTTTCAGCTGTTGCTTCGGCATGCCAGTCAACAATGATAATATCAGCTGAATCAGCTTCGTTTTCCAGTATTTCGTCCGCTTTTCTGAAAGGATCATCGTATTGCTGGCGCATAAAAGCGCGGCCAATTAGGTTAATAACCAGAACTTTTTTAGTCCTTAATTTAATTAAGTGATATCCCTGACCCGGTAGGTTTGGTGAGAAATTAGCCGGCCTGATTAAAGGCATTTCCTTATCATTTAGAAGAGTGCTAACCTCTTTTTGCTTCCAGATATGGTCGCCGGAAGTAACCAAATCTACGCCGGATGACAGAATTTCATCCAGCGTGCTTTTAGTTATACCCGAACCATGAGCAGCGTTCTCTCCATTGGCAATAACCAAGTCAGGCTGATATTTCTTTTTCCATTTAGGCAATATTTTCCCGACAGCTTCTCTTCCTGGCCGTCCAACAATATCGCCGAAGAATAATACTTTCATAATTCTCAACTCTCAATAACCAATAATCAATCAATAATCAAGTATCAATAACCAATTCTCAAATAAAGAATTAAATTTAATTGAAAATTAATAAATTGAGCATTGTTTGAAAATTGAAAATTGGTAATTGGAAATTTCTATCGGGCGTATTCAATTGCCCGTGTTTCTCTAATAACGTTAACTTTAATTTCACCCGGATAAGTCAGTTCCTGGTGAATTTGATTAGCAATTTCTTTAGCCATCTTATTAGCCTTGAAATCATCAATTTCTTCCGGTTGGACAAAGACCCTAATTTCCCGACCAGCCTGAATGGCATAGGCTTTTTCAACTCCGTTAAAAGAAGTTGCGACTTTCTCCAATTCTTCCAGTCTTTTAAGATAGGCTTCCAAGGTGTCTTTTCTGGCTCCCGGTCTGGAACTGGAAATAGCATCGGCAACCTGGACAATGATTGATTCTAAACTATCATAGGGATACTCTTCATGGTGGGCTTGCATGGCTTCAATAATCTTTTCCTCAACATCAAATTTCTGAAGTATCTTTCTGCCGATTTCAACGTGGGAACCCTGAATTTCGTGGTCAACCGATTTACCGATATCATGGAAAAGACCAGATTTCTTAGAGACTTCAACATCAGCTCCTAATTCAGAAGCAATTGTCCCGGCTAAATGAGCAACTTCCAGAGAATGGAGAAGAGCATTTTGTCCGTAACTGGTTCTGAATCGAAGTCGGCCAAGTAATTTAACTAATTGAGGATTGATTCCGGCAATACCAATATCGTAAACAGCGACTTCGCCGGCTTCCTGGATTTTTTCACTGATTTCCTGGTTGGCCTTTTCAACCATTTCTTCAATTCGGTTGGGTTGAATCCGTCCATCAAGAATCAGTTTTTCCAGAGCTAATTTAGCGATTTGTCTTCGGGTCGGGTCAAATCCGGAAACGACAATTGCCCCGGGGGTATCATCAACCAGGACTTCAACGCCGGTTAATTTTTCCAGGGCTTTAATGTTTCTTCCTTCTTTACCGATGATTCGTCCCTTCATATCGTCGTTGGGTAAATCAACGGTGCTGGTTGTGGTTTCCCCTGCCTGAGAAGAACCGTAGCGCTGCATAGCCAGGGCAATAATTCTCTGGGCTTTTTTGTTCATTTCTTCCTGGCCGTCTTTTTCCAGTCGGTTGGTTCTTTCCAGAATTACCTGTTGATGTTCTTTTTCAACCATAGACAAAAGCTCAGCCTTGGCCTGGTCCTGGCTTAATTTGGCAACCCTTTCCAGTTTCCTGATTTCTTCCTGTTGAAGGGCAGAAACTTCTTCCTTGATTTTTTTAACTCTTTTAACCTTGAGTTTTAAATCAGAAAAATCCTTTTCCAATTGATTGTTTTTCTGGTCAAAAGACTGCTCTTTTGAAAGCAATCTTTCTTCCATTCGGGTTAACTGG
>CAZQMX010000011.1:0-16780 GCA_964594965.1 uncultured Candidatus Saccharibacteria bacterium
ATTTATTTGATGGAGCAACAGAGGTATTTACGGTTTTGGACGGCGGCAATGTCGGGGTGGGGACAACGAGTCCAACAGCAGTTCTCTCAATCCAAGACAAAGCGGGTCAAGACGCCTTCAGAGTAGGTTCAACCACCCCTAGTTTTGTTGTTGACGCAAGCGGGAATGTAGGGATTGGAACAGCGGTGCCATCCACACCTTTATATGTGGATAGTAGCGACAATATTATTGCTGTCTTTAAATCTTCTGATAGTAGGTCAATAATTAAGTTTGAAGACGACGACACGGCAGCATTTGTTGGCGTAGAAAATAGCAAATTGTGGATTGGCGAGCAAGCGGTCACAGGAGAGTTTATCGTTATAGATATGGTGGGTACAAACTTAGGGAGTGTCGGCATTGGGACAACAACACCTGATACTCAATTGGCAATCACAGCTAGCGGGGATGCGGTAGTTCCGCTATCAGTTGTTGGCAACAGCAGTGACCAAACAGGGAATCTATTGGAAATAGGCGAATATGCCACGGCAACGCCCTCCTTCGTTATCACTTCGGCGGGGAATCTCGGCATCGGCACAACGAGTCCAACAGGCCTATTATCGGTCCACAGTAAATCAGCAGACACAAAACCTCTATTCGTAGTCGCCTCCACAACCCCAGACGGTGTCACAGCCACAACCACCGCCTTTATAATTGATAGTTTGGGGAATGTTGGGATTGGGACTGCGAGTCCTGGGGAATACAAGTTAAAAGTAGAAGGAGGGGATTTGTATATAAGTAGTGGCAGACTGTATCAGTATCGTAACACAGCCAGTGCAAATATTGCTGAATTGAGAAATGCACATACAGATGGAGACGGTGTAAGTATTCTGGCAGCTGATGATAGCAGTCATTATGCTTTAAGTGTCGCTAATAAAGATGGTACTCAGGATCTTCTATATGTTAGAGGAGACGGCAACGTCGGCATAGGAGAAACATCCCCAACAGCGGGACTCCACATAGAACCAGCAGATAGTCATGCAGGAGATTTATTCCTAGTCGCAAGTAGCACAACGGATGTATTTGTCATAGACACCAACGGCAACGTTGGTATCGGCACTTCTTCCCCAGATGCTCTCTTGGACGTCTATCGTTCTTCAGGGGGAACAGAGCTATTATTCGAAGTAGGAACAAGCACAGACCCAGATATATTCGTTGTTAAGAGTAATGGGAATGTGGGGATTGGAACTGTAAGTCCGGGGGATGAATTAGATATTGGGGGTAATCTACGATTTTCTACTAGCGATGATACTTTGAAGACTGACGCAGAATATATTCGTCATGATACTGCCAATAATATTCACATTGATGGTAGAGGAGATATTGTAATTACTATGGACACAAACGAAAATACTGCCACTGGCGCTGAATTGTCAATTGTCGGACAGGGACATGGAACAGTAGCCCATTTTAGAGAAGATGGTAACGTCGGCATTGGCACTACTTCCCCAAGCGCCATCCTCGCAGTTACTACCAGCGCCGGTTCTCTGACAGGGGATCAATTCTTGTTCCAAGTATCGACAACTACTGGTTCTACAAGCAGTACTACATTTGCCATAACAGCAGATGGGAATGTTGGTATTAACACAACGAGCCCAGAATTTAAACTTTCTCTAAGTGATGGATCAATAATTGCCGCAGGAGTCATGGGCGGCGGAGCAACACTCTCCACAGCAGGTTTAGGAGCTAGAATGATTTGGTATCTAAAGAGAGGAGCATTTAGAGCTGGATACGTAACGGGGACTGAATGGGATGAGGCAAATATTAATAACTATTCTATTGGGATGGGGCTTAACGCAGAGGCAAGTGGTAATGGCGCAATTGCATTAGGGTATACTGTAAGCGCAACAGGTGATCGTTCACGTTCATACGGAACGCAAGGCGCAGATGCAACTGGTACTTACTCAGCAGCATTTGGATATAACTCAGATGCAACTGGGACTGGCTCAATGGCATTTGGCAAAGAAGGAATTATAAGCGGAGATTGGGCAGTCGGATTTGGTACAGAATTAGACATATCCGGGGCAAATTCATTTGGTATTAATCTTGATGCTACTACTCGCACTCTTTCACAAGCCAATACAATGGCCATACTGGGCGGCAACACAGGCATCGGCACCACCTCTCCCAAAGTTCTGTTGACGGTTGGTTCTTCTACGCCAGGTACGGTTTCTGGCTATAGAGACACATATTTATCGGGGAAGCTGGAAGTAGATGATATCGTTTATGCTGATAATGGTCTTAGACTACGAGACGGTGCTGATTTGAGCATCGGAGGTTCACAAGATGTAGTTATGTACTGGGATGCGACAGGAAATGATTCGTTAAACATAGGTGTGAGTGTTGGCTCTGCAGCTCAATCTGGACAAATTATAATTTCTGAGCAGGCTTTTGCCTCTGGTTATGATTTTGACCATGCAGTTCAAAATGACCCAACAATTTTCCTGCATTCAGCCACTAGCCCAGATACAAGCAATGACCAATGGCTAAGCTTTGCACACGACCAAACAGATAGTATTTTTGACACAGGCATGGGTGGATTTGTCTTTAATGCTTCGTCAACCGACTCGGCAATGGTTATAAAATCAGACGGCAACGTCGGCATCGGGACGGAGAGTCCGGAGAGACTATTACATGTTGCGGGTACTGGTACAATATATTCAGTGGTTGAAAGCACAAATAGTGGCTATGCGGGCATGCGGGTAAAAAGTGGTGGAAATGAATGGGGATGGAATATGGATAGTAGTGATAATTTTTATGCATATGATGGGACTAACCAAGTCGTGTTAATTGATACAGACGGCAATGTCGGCATTGGAACAACGAGTCCGGATGTGTTGTTGCACATCGGAGATAATGTGGCAGAATATATTTCAGGTTCAGAGGATGTCATGATTTCGGGGTCATTAGAAGTGGACGATGTTCTTTATGCTGATAATTCAATCTGGATACAGGAGGCCTCCAACGACTCCGCTTTGGTGTTTGAAAGCACGAACGGAGCAAAGATTGCAGGTAAGGGTGATATAGACCAATTTATTATTGGAATAGGGACCGATTACGGCAAACAACTCGTTTTCGTAGATGCAGCCAATAGGTTGAAAGATCACGACCATGCTGTCCAAACCAATCCAACTCTTTTCATACATTCCGCCCTTGACCCAGACATAGATAACACAGAATGGTTATCAATAACCCATACATCAACATCAACCGAAGCTAATGGAAATGCCTATGCCTTAATCTCAACCGGCTCAACTAACGATTTAATCCTAAACCCTGGCGGCAATGTCGGCATTGGGACGACAACACCAGATGCCCCTCTTTCAGTCACCGCCAGCGCTGGCTCTGTCACAGGCGATCAATTCCTATTCCAAGTCGCCTCAACAACGGCGACTTCAATGGATGATGTTTTTGTCGTGACGGCTAATGGAATGGTCGGCATTGGGACGGCGAGTCCATCTGTAGGGTTAGAATTTGATGGGGCTAATCCAATAATGGAAATTTCTTCAGGCGGCACTGCTCTTGGGAAGCTTGGCAAGGGTTCAGCAATTCTTACTGGAGGTTCTGCGACTGGGATAGGTCTTAGGTCCGAAGATACATTAGTTCTTTCTTCGGGTTCAAGTGTTGATCTAACAATAGACGGAAACAATATAGGCATCGGTACTACCACCCCAGACGCCTCTCTCTCTGTCACCGCCAGCGCTGGTTCTCTAACAGGCGATAATTTCCTCTTCCAAGTAGCCTCAACAACTAATTCTACAATTAACAATATTTTGATGGTCACAGCAGATGGGAATGTCGGGATTGGAACGGAGAGTCCATCAAGCAAGTTGGTGGTTTCAAGCAGCGGACATACATCAGTAGATATAAATGCACCAACTGGGGGTTGGGTTTCTCGTATAAAATTTAGGATAAATGATGCAGATAAATTTCAAATTGATACTAATTCAGGAATAGACTATTTAAGAGTATATGAATCAGCGACGGGAAAGACGCCTATGGTATGGCAAGAAACTACCGGCAATGTCGGCATTGGGACGACGAGTCCGGCTGGGTTGTTACACTTAGGAGAGGCAGCAGGAAACCACCAAGCTAATCCAACATTGGCTTTTGGTGATGGTGACACAGGACTTTTTGAAGAAAGCGATGATGATTTAGTTTTTTCTATTGCGGGCATAGATAGATTTAGCGTGAAAGCAACTGCCATAGAAAGAGAAATAGGTGGGAGCTTTTCTCTTGTGTTAGAGACTGGTTCTGTAACTAATCCAGTTTATACTATTCAAGGTGATAATGATACAGGTATTGGAGGAGATGGGTCTGATGGATTAAGCCTAATTACTGGGGGTAACTCTAGGATGCTTATGGACAATACTGGCAACATCGGCATTGCCACCACCTCCCCAGACCACGTAGCTCACATAACAGGAGGACTCTGCATCGATGACTCAACAGGCGCCTGCGGAACAGACGGCCATTCCTCAGGAAGCGCAACAACAACAGGCTCTCTCTGGGTCAAAGGAGACGCTCGAGTCGTAGGAGCACTAGATTCCTCTGACATCCAATTCCACAACCTCAGCAACGATATCATCTACACAATAACAGAAGGAGACAGATTAGAACCAGAATACAATCTAACAGGAAATGAATTGGTCTTTAAAAACTCTTCCAATACGCCATTCTTCATTCTGACTAATGATAAGGTTGCCATCGGAACAACCACCCCAACCAACATCTTAACAATCGGCCAAGGAATGGGTAATCCCATCGCAGACGGCTGGTCTGTCTATTCCTCAGAACAATACAAAACAGATATAACCTACTTAGAGGAAGAGGAGTATGAAGACATCTTAGAAGAGATAGGAGAGATGGATTTGGCTAGATATAGATACAAGGATACAGAAGACATGGAACATGGAACATATAACATGGAACAGGAATCTAAATTAAACCTAGGAGTCATAGCCGAAGAAGCGCCAACAGAAGTATTATCTGAAGATGGCAAGTCAGTCTCTCTCTATGACTATACAACCTTTGCTCTGGCGGGGGTCAAAGCATTAAAACAGGAATTAGACCAACTTAAGGAAGAATTAACCATTACAGAAGATCAAGATGGTAATCTCATAGAAAACGACCATATTGAACAATTAAGAAAGAAACTCTCTGACCTTAAACTAATCATTGACCATGATGGAACCTTGACGGTTGACAAGTTGAAGGCGGAGGTGGTGGAGGTTAAGGTTGGTATTACTATCTATGACGAAGAAACTAATCAACCCTATTGTATTAAAGTCAGAAACGGAACTATGGTTAATATTGCCGGGGCCTGCAATAGTGAAGCAACAGAGCAGGAACAGGAGCAGAAGGAGGCGGAAGTGATTATTATAGACGCAACCGAGGAAGAAACCCCGAACACTTCCGATGACATTATATCGGAAGAAACGGGGCAGGCAGCCAGTTCAACAGAGGAGATAATAGAGGAAACTGCGACCAGCACAGAAGAGATTATAGAAGAAGTTGTCATAGAGGAAGAACCAGAAGAAACCGCAGTTGAAGATTCAGATACTTCTGATTCGGTTGGTGATAATACTGCCAGCACGACGGAAGAAACCCTCTTATCAGTGACGGAATAATTATGGAAAATAATGTAGTTTATAAAGATGACAAAGAATATCCTAAGTTATTGAAAGGAACCAAAGGACAAGCGCCGAAACAACTTTACTACAAGGGCAAATATGATAAAAATATTTTCCAAAATTGTCTGGCGGTTGTGGGGAGTAGGCGATTGACTAGTTATGGCAAGGAGGCGGCCGAGAGAATTGTCGGAGAAATCGCCATGAACGGAATTACTATTGTTTCTGGGTTTATGTATGGCGGGGACGCTGTTGCTCATAGCGCGGCAATAAGGGTTGGCGGCAGAACAATCGCGGTTATGCCCTGCGGAGTTGACCGAATTAATCCGGAATACCAAAAAGCTCTTTACAATGAAATACTGGAGAATAAGGGGCTGATTATTTCTGAATATAAGGGTAATATGCAGCCGTTTTTATGGACATATCCGCAGAGAAACCGGATTGTCGCCGGATTGTCTCAAGCGGTCCTGGTTCTAGAAGCCGGAGAAAAAAGCGGCAGTTTAATTACCGCTAATCTGGCTAAAAAGTTTGGGCGAAAGGTTTTTGCTCTACCCGGGCCAATTGGCAGTAAGTTATCAGAAGGAACTAATTGGTTAATCAAAGAAGGGGCGGAAATGGTTTTGAGCTCGGAAGATATTTTGAAGTATTTTGACTCTGGTGCTTCGAAAGATGTTCGACACTCGGTGTCGAACGTTTCTTCTCGTCATTCTGAGCCGAAGGCGAAGAATCTGTCCACCAGATCCTTCGCTAACGCTCAGGATGACAAAGGGAAAAGTCAGGATAACAAAGGGATAGAACAAAAGATTTTAGAAGAACTGGAAATAGAGCCGCTCGGGATAGACGAGATGGCGAGGAAAATGAGCGTTTCAGCGGCGGAATTGGGAGTTAAGTTGAGTATAATGGAAATTAGCGGTCAGATAAAACGGGTCGGGGATAAATATGGTGTTAAGAAATAATTTCTAATTTTTTTATGAATTTATATCAAAGCGGTAAAAATAAATTATCAGGAACAAGATATGCTGAAATCAGAAATCAGGCTTTATCTATTTTTAGTCGAATTAAAAAGAGAACCAAAAGAAGACCATATGTTCGTTCAGTGTATTTCAGAAAACAAAAAATATTCTTTGACTATTTTTGGCCACATTTATACCAGAAACACCACAAAGAAAGATTAAAAAGATTACGGTATTTTGAAGCAGCCGTTGACTTAATAAGAAATTCTAGAACAGGGCCGACCTCCGGACAAAATCCTAATAAAAAATCAGAAATCCTTCATCGATTTGAGGGATTAACCAAAGATAAAGAGCAGTTTTCCGTTCAAATAAAAGAGGATTTAAGGACGGATAAAAAATATTTTATGTCTTGCTTTCCTTCAAGGGGCAAGAATAAATAAAAAATCCCCGCCAAGTGGGAGTGTAAAAACTCCGGCTGAGGATTTACTGAAAGTATAACAAACTGAGTAATTTTGTCAAGTAATTTATGGGGATAATAATTTATATCATATAATATGTTTTCAAAGATTAATTCGGCGCTTAATTTGGGACTGGAAACAAAGCTGGTTGATGTTGAAATTAATGTCGCTTCGCGGGGATTGCCGGGATTTGAAATCGTCGGATTGCCGTCTAAGGCGGTCGGCGAAAGCCGGGAAAGAGTCAAAACCGCTATTCTTAATTCCGGCATGGACTTTCCCAACAAAAAGATTATGGTTAATCTGGCGCCGGCTGACATTCCTAAAGAGGGTTCTTTTTATGATTTGCCCATTGCGGTCGGGATTTTATCTTCGGCGGTTGAGTTTGAAATTCCAGAAAAGTCATTGTTTTTTGGCGAGCTTTCTTTTGATGGAACTTTGCGTCATTCAAAAGGAGCGTTTCTTTTGGCTCTATTCGCCAAAGAACAAGGCTATAAAAATATTTTTTTGCCCAAGGACTCAGCTAACGAAGCAGCGATTTTTAGAGGAATAAATGTTTATCCAGTTGAACGACTTTCTCAATTAATGGCTCATTTATTGAAGCGGCAGAAAATGGAAAAATTAAAATATCGGGTCCCTGAGGAACAAGAAGAAATTTCCGATTTTGACATGGCCGAAGTTCTGGGCCAGGAGCAAGCTAAGAGGGCAATGGAAATTGCCGCTGCCGGCGGGCATAATATTATCATTGTTGGCAGCCCGGGAGCGGGTAAAACCATGCTCGCCCGGGCTTTGGCTGGAATTTTGCCGCCGCTTCAGGAAAAAGAGTCCTTGGAAGTAACCAGAATTTATTCGGCCAGCGGCAATATTCTACCGGGCGGTTCGATTATTAGAAGGAGGCCTTTTCGCTCTCCTCATCATTCGACTTCAATCGCCGGGTTGGTTGGCGGAGGAAGAAATATTGAACCAGGAGAAATCAGTTTGGCCCACCGGGGAGTTTTGTTTTTAGACGAATTCAATGAATTTTCCCGTTCGGCGCTAGAATCTCTTCGTCAGCCGCTTGAGGACGGCTCGGTGACAATATCGCGAGCGATTGGCCGGGTTAGATATCCGGCCCGGTTTATTCTGGCGGCTTCGGCTAATCCTTGCGCCTGCGGATATTTGAATCATCCCAAAAAAGAGTGCCTTTGCGGACCGAGAGAAATTGCCCGCTATCGGAAGAAAATTTCCGGGCCGATACTAGACCGGATTGATCTTCAGATTGAGGCGCCGGCGGTTGATATAGATGAGCTTAAGACAAATAAACAAGCGGCTAAATTCCTGGAAAAGTCGGATTTAATTAGAAAAAAGGTTATTTTAACCAGGAAAATTCAGGAAAAAAGGTTTAGAAAGGAGAATATTTTTACCAATGCCGAGATGAAAAACAAGGAAATTAAAAAGTATTGTCCTTTATCAAGAGAGGTTGAAGGAATTCTTGTCCAGGCGGCCAAATCACTTCAGTTGTCAGCCCGTTCTTATTACAAATTAATTAAGATTGCCCGGACTATTGCCGATTTGGCCAGTTCGGAGAACATAGAAATCGTTCATATGGCTGAGGCGCTTCAATACCGGAACAAATAATTTTGAATAAAAAGAGCTCGCGTTTAGGTTTTTTTTCGCGCTTTAGCCCTTCCCTTCGCAAAGCTCAGGGGGGCACCCCACGCGTCTCAAAAAAACCTAAATCGCTCACTCTTCTAGTTTATGGATAATAAGGATCAAGTTTGGAAATTGGGAGAGGGAATTGCAAAAAAGTATCTAAAGAAAAAGGGGTATAAGATTATTGAACAAAATTACCGGACTAAATATGCCGAAATAGATATTGTTGCCAAAGATCAAAATATGTTAGTATTTGTTGAAGTCAGAACTAAGACATCGGAAAGATTTGGCCTGCCAGAAGAGACAATTAACAGAAAGAAATTACAAAAACTTTTGCTTAATGCCAAAGCCTATGTTAAAATGAAGGAATGGGAGGGGCAGTATCGAATAGATGCTGTCTGTATTATTTTAGGCCCGGAGGGGAAACCAAGGCGAATAAATCATTATGAAGAAATCGGATGATAAAAACAAAATATTAGAAGCAACCGTTGATGAGATTAAAGGACGTTTTGGCGAAGGTTCAATTATGAAGTTGGGCGAAGCCAAGCATGTTGATGTTGATGTTATTCCAACTGGTTCGATTTCATTAGATTTGGCTCTTGGAGTTGGGGGAATCCCAAGAGGAAGAATTATTGAAGTTTATGGTTTGGAATCAAGCGGTAAAAGTACTTTGGCTTTGCATATTGTCGCTCAAGCTCAAAAAAAGGGCGGTCTGGCCGCTTTTGTTGATGCTGAACATGCTCTTGACCCGGAATATGGCAGGAAATTAGGCGTTAAGGTTAATGATTTGTTAATTTCCCAGCCCGACACTGGTGAACAAGCCCTGGAAATTGTTGAGAGTCTGGTTAAATCCGGAGCGGTTGATGTCATTGTCGTTGATAGCGTTGCAGCCTTGACTCCCCGGGTTGAAATTGAAGGAGAAATGGGCCAATCCCATATTGGTCTTCAGGCAAGATTAATGAGCCAGGCCCTTCGTAAACTAACCGCTATTACTTACAAAAGCAATACAACTGTTGTTTTCATTAATCAAATCAGGATGAAAATAGGGGTAATGTTTGGCAATCCTGAAGAAACATCAGGAGGCAAAGCTTTGAAATTTTATTCATCAGTTCGCCTTGAATTAAGGCGGTCAGCCAAAATACAGCAGGGAGAACAGATTATTGGCAATCGGATTAAAGCCAAGGTTGTTAAGAATAAGGTGGCTCCTCCTTTCCAACAGGCCGAATTTGATATTTTTTACAACGAAGGAATTTCTAGAACAGCTGATATTGTTAATACCGGGGTTAAATTCGGTATTGTTAGAAAAGCCGGCGCCTGGTTTAATTATGAAAATGAGAAACTTGGCCAGGGAATCGAATCTTCCAGGAATTTTCTTAAGGAAAATCCTAAAATAGCGAGAGAGATTATTAAAGAAATTAAAAAAGCCGCCAAGGAACAGGCCGCTTAATTTAACAAAACCTATTTTACCGTAAAAGGAAGAAGGCCCATAAGACGGGCTCTTTTTATTGCCTTAGCCAGTTTTCTCTGATGCTTAGCGCAGGTACCGGTCCTTTTCGGAGCAATAATTTTTCCCTGACCAGAAGTAAACCGACGAAGAAGTTCGGTGTTCTGGTAATCAATGTCCTCTATTTTCTGCTGACAAAAGTAGCAAGGCTTATTCATTAGAATGGAATATTTTTAACATCAACTCCCTCTTTATCAGAGGCAGTTTCAGCTTGGGCGGGCTCTTCTTTTATCGGCTCTTCAGCATCAATAACCGGGATTTCCTCCTGAGAAAGAGGAGTTTCCTGAGGAGCGGCTTTACCGGGTCCTTCCTGGCTTTGTCCTCCTGGTCTTGGACCCATCTGCATATTATCAGCGACAATTTCAGTTCGGTACCTCTTGTTGCCATCTTTGTCATCCCAAGAACGATTCTGAATTCGTCCTTCAATTATGGTTAATTGACCTTTAGTTAAATATTTAGAGCAGATATCAGCCAGTTTGCCAAAAACAACAATATTATGATATTCGGTTTCTTCCTGTTTGTTACCGTCTTGGCTGGTCCAGAAACGATTAGTTGCCAAAGAAAAAGAACAGACCGGCTGACCGGAAGGCAGGGTTCTTGTTTCCGGGTCGCGGGTTAATCTCCCAGCGATAATAGCTTTGTTTAAATTCATATTATTCGTCTAAAATTTCTTTTAATTTTTTATCTAATTCCTCTATTTTAACCTTTTCTTTTTTAACTGGTTTTTCCCCTCGACTTCGCTCGGGACCCCGATCTGGCATCGGGGCTTTCCGGAAAGGCTCTATTTTATCAATTAATTTCATGTCAATTGTTTCTTTAGTCGGTTTTGCTTTGGTAATTTTCTTTGAAATGATTAAATGACGGAGGATTTCTTCCCTGGAATCAATGTATTTTTTAATCTCTTTGATTGATTCAGGAAGTAGAACAAATTTAAAAAAGGAAAAAAAAGCTTCCGGCTGTTTTTTAATCGGGTAAGCTAATCTTTTTTTAATCGGAGCGCTTTCAGAAGAGGGGATTTCTTCTGAAACAGAGCCGCTCAAAGCAGTGATTTTCTGCTTAAGATTACTGAGGATCTCTTTTAGTTTTTCCTCTTTAACTAAAGGGGAAAAAATGAGAGTCAGTTGATAGAGTTTGTTTTCAGAATTCATTATATTGACAAGATAGCAGAAGATAAGGGAGGGGTCAAGGGACTAAATTTTGAATTCGATAACATCGCCGCCCTGGACAAGATAATCTTTTCCCTCGGTTTTTAAAAGTCCTTTTTCACGGGCTCCTAACCAGCTTCCAGCTTTAACTAATTTCTGCCAATTAATGACTTCAGCTCGGATAAATTTTTCTTCAAAATCGGTATGAACAACCCCGCCGGCTTTGACAACATCAAGTCCATTTTTCAAAGTCCAGGCCCGGGTTTCTTTGCCGCCTTTGATAGTATAGAAGGTGATTAAATCCAGGGTTTGATAGGCGAGTTTAATTAATTCCGGCAACCTTGGCTTTATCTGGAATTCTTTTAGCTCATCTTGATTCAATTCCGAGGCCTCCATTTCTAATTTAATATCCATTTCCAATTGGCATTGGTTGAGTTTCTTGTTTTCCCCCTCGGATTTAATATTACAGACATTAAGTAAGGGTTTCTTAGCCAGCACTTGCTCTGAGCCTGTCGAAGAGTCCTTGCATCCAAGTTCATTGACTATTATTTCAAAATCTCTTTTTGGGTCAATATCTTTTTCAACATGAGTAATTTTTTCATCTTCAAAGCAGCGGTTGACCAGGAGGATTGCATCAACAGCATAAATATGGGAAAGGAATTGATTGCCCAGTCCTTCACCCTGATGAGCATTTTTGACCAAGCCGGCAATGTCAATAAATTCAATTACAGTTGGGGTTGTTTTTTCCGGTTTAATGACTTCTGATATTTGTTCTAATTGCTTGTCAGGCAGAGCAACAACTCCGACATTAGGATCAATAGTACAAAAAGGGTAATTAGAAATATCAACTGATTGCTTGGTCAGGGCCTTGAAAAGAGTTGATTTGCCGACATTAGGCAAACCAATAATACCAATTGAGAAGCTCATATCTATTCTATATTAAATTCCTTCTGGTAAATTTCCTCCAGTATTTTTAAGGATGCCTGAACCGAAGGATTTTCAGTATTTTTTAAAACTAGTCTATCTTTGTATTTATTATACAGGTATCCTAAAAACTCATCGCCCCAAGATGGGGTGAAGGTTATAACGCCCTCAAAATCAACAATGATGTTCTCGTCTTTTTTAATTTCTTTTAAAGAGGGTTTAAAAGCAGCTAAAGCTTCTTTGCCGAACTGCCGGCTGTTTAATGTTGTACCAAATTTTTTAAGGTATATAGTCATATTGTTAAAATTTAATTAATACCAAACATCCTCTAATAAAGATTTTTGATTTTTCGATATTTAAATTAATTTTACTTTTATCGATTTTAAGTTTTGCATCACCAGTTTGAAAAACTAAATTAATTTCATTATCAGCAACTACGTTTCTAACAAACTTTAATCCGTTTCCACGATATTCTGGAGCGCGTCCAGAAATTACTTCATTGAAGGCAACATCCAATGCTTTTTGGTGAGTTGAAAGCTTTGGCTTTACTTTTTTTAAGGTCTTTAATACACCCTGGCCTCTATCGGCTAAAATAATTTGATTTTCGTTTAAATTATAGGCGAAGAAAATACCTAGAATATCAGGCCAATTACCCAGGTTGTGATCAAAGGAATTATTGCCAATTTCACCAGTGATAGCGGTAATTAGGGGATATATCTTTTTAAATTTTTTAATTTTACTTAAATCCGTTTCTAATTTTGATAAACGCGCCTGAAAAACAGAAATATCTTTGCAGTAAAAAAGCGAAGGCAGCTCTTTTCCTTGTCCTTTTGTAGTCCACATTTTAGCTGATTTGAATAAATCCTTTACATTCTCTT
The DNA here is from genome assembly GCA_964594965.1 of uncultured Candidatus Saccharibacteria bacterium. Taxonomy (GTDB): domain Bacteria; phylum Patescibacteriota; class Minisyncoccia; order Portnoybacterales; family UBA2143; genus CAZQMX01. The sequence continues at coordinate 13,158 of CAZQMX010000011.1, forward strand.
TAATAAATTCTTCTATTATACTCTCTTTGTAATACCGATGTCCTGTTTTTTTTCTACGATCAGAAGACAATTTGCCAGACTCGTCCCACCTACGCAGGGTCTGAATGGACACTCCTAACATATCAGCAACCTGAGATATTGTTAATAGCTTTGATTTCATATAAATTGGGTAATTTTTTAATAAACCTATACATTTTAAGTATATAACCTATACAATTTCTTGTCAAATCTATATATTATGACCGCGTTTAAATTCTTCCCAGGTCATTGGTTTTTTTCCTTCGGGCTGGACTATTTCCAAGACGAGGGAATCTTTAACAATTTTAGCTTTAATGATTTTAATTCTCTTTTTTCCAATAATTGTCCAGGTTCCGGGCCAGGGATAAAATGCCCGGACCATTCTTTCATTTTTTAAGGAATTTTCTTTAAGGTTAATTTCTCCGTCCTGACGGGAAAGCATTTTGGTATAGGTTGCCTGGCTGTGATTTTGTTCCCTTGGTTTAATTTTTCCTTCAAGGTATTGAGGTAAATTCTTTATTAACAAGTCAGCTGATTTTAAGGCAAGTTTTTTTTCAAGAGTCTGGTAATTATCGTCAGGCGCGATTTTAATTTCTTCCTGGGCAATAATTGGACCGTGGTCCATTTCTTTATCAACAATCATTAGGGTTGTCCCGGTGGTTTTTTCGCCATTAAGAATAGCGGTCTGAATAGGCGAGGGACCGCGGTATTTAGGCAGGAGAGAGGGATGAAGATTAAGAGGTTCTAAGCGGGATAATTTTAGAATACTTTCAGGAATTATTTCCCCGTAAGCGGCAATAATGAATAGGTCAGGATTTATCTTCTTTATCTCTGGTTCAGCTGACGAAATCTTTTCCGGCTGAAATATTTTCAGACTATGTTTCAGAGCAACTTCTTTAACTGGTGGGGGAGTCAGCTCTTTTTTTCTGCCAATTGGTCGGTCGGGTTTGGTAATGACAGCCGGGATATTATATTTATTCTCAATCAGTTTTTCCAAAACCGGGACTGAAAAAAGAGAAGTGCCAATAAAGATAATTTTAGGATTTTTTTCTTTCATTTTTGTCAGTGATTAAGATTCCGTCCAAATGTTCAATTTCATGCTGGATAACCCGGGCTAAAAGCTCCTTGGCCTTTATCCTGACTCTTTCGCCTTCTAAATTAAGTCCTTGAACAACAATTTTAATCGGTCTTTTAATTGGCAAAGAAAGGTCGGGCAAACTCAAACAGCCTTCTTCTATAATTTCTTTTCTAAAAGATGTTTTTTTAATTTCTGGATTAATCAGGGCTAAGATTTTCTTATCTGGGTCTGGTCGGACGATAATAATCCGGAGGAGTTGGCCAACCTGTGGAGCAGCCAGACCAATGCCGTCTCCGGCTTTCATTGTTTCTATCATATCCAAAACCAACTGCTTGATAGCAGGCGTAATTTCTTTGACTTGGTTGGCTTTTTGTCGGAGAAGAGGATTGTTTTCTCCGGTTTGTATTTTTAGAATGGTCATTTCAACTTATTGTCATTCTGAGGTCGCTAAGTGCGACCGAAGAATCTGAAAGATTAATCTTTTTCATCAAGATTTCTGAATTCTGGATTAATAGTTTTGATTAAATTAATTTTTTTTATTCTTGTCCAACCTTTAACTCTTTTTTCAGCAGCAATTGCATCTTTTGGGTTATCGAATGTGTCGTAATAGATTAGTTTTTTAATATTATATTTCGATGAAAAACCACTGGTCAACTTATTTCTGTGTTCGTGCATTCTTCTTTTTAAGTTATTAGTCATACCAGTATATAAAACACTATTGGTAAAATTGGTGGCAATATAGACGTAATACATTCTTTTGTGTCATTCTGAACGAAGTATCGTCATTCTGAACGCTAGTGAAGAACCTATCACAGATCCTTCGCTTCGCCCCGCTCAGCTCAGGATGACTATTTTATTTCTGAATTAAAATTCAGATAAAATAGTCATTTAATAATTCTCCATTTAATTTCTTCTTCCTTATCAGCGAATTCTTTCCACTCGCCGTCAGAGTTAATGACATACCATTTCTTTTTGGTCTCTGACCAGACCATTGGATCATCTTTGTAGAACGGTTTTTTGACTATTTCTTTTGGCTTTAACCGGTCTAATTCAAGCCATTTCTTAAAGACGGTCTCAATAGCATAATCAAGATCTCTTGACTTGGCCCAGTCGGCGACTTTATCAATGGCTCTTTTGGCTTTGGGAATTGAACCGGCCAATTCCAAGAGTTGCTTGGCTGGACGGGTGTAGCGGGAATAGATAATTTTTCTTTTCTTAGCGCTTTTTTTAATTTCATTTAAACTTAATCCTTTGGTTTTGAAGTAATGATTAACAATCTGCTGAATGGCAGTTTCTTCTTGTTTCTTTTTTTGAAGAGGGGATTGTTTTTGTTTTTTTCTAGCCATGTTTCCATTATACTCTTGGTTTTGATGGACGTAAAGAGACTTAGTTCCTAATTCCGGATTTAGGGACTAAGTCTCTATTAAACTCAGAATACGGTCTATTTTAAGTCTTTTGGGCAGAAAGGGACTGAAATGACCTAAAATAATATTAAACTTTTATAATCTTTATACATCTTTTTAATATTCTAATACATTTTTGAGAAAAATCAAGGTTAAATAAATCTTTCCTAGGGATCTTTTTAATGTCTTTCTCTAGGAAAGTTTTTTAATTAAGTTAAATTAAGTAGAAATTGCTCTCAGGGGTCACACAAGCCCTTGAGAGTATTTTTTTGGTCAAAAAGAGGGATGATTTTAAGGAAAAAATTGCCTGATTTTTACCCAAAATTATAAGGGGATTTATCCACAGGCAAGGCATTTTTTTAGTAGTTTATCAGTGATATAATACATGTATCGGGTTAGTATCGGATTGGTATCGGTTTATAGGAATAATTTCGCTTAAAATGGAAGAAAATATAGAAAATAAAAGAGAATATATTTCCTTATCTGGAGCAGCAAAACTCTGCAAGTATTCGCAGGACTATTTGAGCTTGCGGGCCAGACAAGGAAAATTAAAAGCGGTTAAATATGGCAAGCGCTGGGTGACGACTCGAGAATGGTTAAATGAATATATTAAAGGAACTAAATCTCCCGGGATTAAGAAAATAAAGCAGGAATATATTTCTTTGTCCAAAGCCGCCAATCTTTGTAAATATTCCCAGGACTATTTGAGCCTAAGAGCCAGACAAGGAAAATTAAAAGCGGTTAAGCGCGGCAGTCGTTGGGCAACAACCCGGGATTGGTTAAAGAATTACATCCAGGAAATTGAGTCAGTTGGAGTAGTCAAACCAGAACCAAGAATTAAACCAAAGGCAAAGCCGGTAATTAAAACTGTAATCAAGCCCGTTGAGAAAGTTATTCTTAAAAAAATCATTCTTTCTCCGCCTGCTCCAATTATTCCCCCCAAACCAAAATTTTCATTCTTTGGTTTTGTTAGGGGGGCTTTTATAGCATTAATAATCGGTCTTGTTATTTTTTCTTCTTTTCTAACTCCTCATACTCCAGCTGGTATTCTTAAGAATTTTGTTAATAGCCTCGAATCCACCCTCGGCGACACCTATCTCAAAATAGCCCGGTTAGTCTCCCCG
>CAZQMX010000012.1:0-10960 GCA_964594965.1 uncultured Candidatus Saccharibacteria bacterium
TATTCCCAGCCTACCGGCCGGGGAGAAAAACCGCCATATGTCTGTGCACATTACCCTACTGGGTTGACTATTTTCAAAATATTGTCTAATATACAAAAGTGCGACAGGATAAAGAAATAAATACAAAAGAAGGAATTGTTGTTGAAGCCCTGCCCGGAACTACTTTTCGGGTCAAGCTAAACGAAAGCGACAAAGAAGTTTTAGTTACTCTTTCCGGCCGGATGCGACTTAATCGTATCCGGGTCCTTGTTGGTGATAGGGTTAGAATTGAAGTTAGTCCCTATGATGAAACAAGAGGAAGAATTGTTTATCGGGAGAAATAATATGAAAGTAAGAGCCTCGGTTAAAAAAATGTGTGCCCAGTGCAAAATTGTCCGGCGTAAAGGTCGGGTTTATGTTATTTGTAAAAACCCCAAACACAAACAAAGACAAGGGTAAAGGGCTTGGTTTAAAAATCTGAGCCGAAGGCGAAAGATTTTTGATGACCAAACCTTTACCCCGCCCTCTTAAAGAGGGCGGGGTGCAAGATTTTGTAGCTAAATTTATTTCGCTACGCTCATAAATTAAGACAAAATTAGCATGATAAGAATTGCCGGAGTTAATATTCCGGAAAACAAGAGAATAGAAATTGCTCTGACCTATATCTACGGCATAGGTCGTTCTTTAAGTAATAAGATTCTGACTGAAGCTAAAATAAGTCCTGATACCCGATCAAAACAATTATCCAGCCAGGAAGCCAATCGTTTAAGAGAAATAGTTGAAAAGGAATACCGGGTTGAGGGTGAATTAAGGCGGGAAAAAATGCTTAACATCAAGCGCTTAAAAGATACCGGTTCTTATCGGGGAAGCCGTCACAGCAAAGGTTTGCCGGTCAGGGGCCAGCAGACCAAAACCAATACCCGGACAGTCAGAGGTAATGTTCGAAAAACAATGGGCAGTGGAAGAAAGAAATCCGCTGAAAAAACTTAAACACCATGGGTAAGAAACGAATTATTAAAAAAACTGAAGAAGAACTCTTAAAAGAGACAGAGGGGACCGAGAAAAAAGAAGTTAAAGCCACTCCTAAAAAAGGCAAAAAAAAGAAACTCGGTCGTCTTAATCGTGGCAATGTCTATATCCAGTCAACCTACAACAACACTATGATTACTTTGACAGATCTGGAAGGTAATATTGTTGCCTGGTCAAGCGCCGGCTCAGTCGGCTTTAAAGGTCCGAAAAAAGCAACACCTTTTGCCGCTTCAAAAGTGGTTGAAACCTTAATTGAAAAAGTCAGGGGATTAGATTTAAGAGAAGTCTCTATTTTCGTCAGGGGAGTTGGCAGCGGTCGGGACGCGGCTATTAGGGCTCTGGTTAATTATGGTCTTGAAATTAGTTCAATTAAGGACATAACGCCTGTTCCTCATAATGGCTGTCGGCCAAAAAAACCAAGGAGAGTCTAATATGATAATTAATTCAAAATGTAAAAGATGTAGAAGGGCCGGAGAAAAACTCTTTTTAAAAGGAGATAAATGTTTTAATCAGAAGTGCGCTATGGTCAGAAGGCCTTATCCTCCTGGGGTTCATGGAAAATCAAGAAGGCCTCGTCTTTCTGAGTATGGCCAGCAGTTGGCAGAAAAGCAAAAGGTAAGATACGCCTATGGTATTTCTGAAGAACAGTTTAAAAAATATTTCAAGGAAATTGCCAATCAAAAGGGAAACAAAGAAGAGCTTTTGGCCCAAAAACTGGAAAAACGTCTTGATAATGTTGTTTTCCGTCTGGGCTGGGCTAAATCAAGGAATCTGGCCAGGCAATTGGTTAGCCACGGCCATGTTAGAGTTAACGGCAAAAAGCTTGATATTCCCTCTTACCATGTTAGAAAAGATGATCTAATTACTCTAAAAGAGAAAAGTCAGAAATCAAATCTTTTCAAGGATTTAAAAATAACTTTGAAAAAACACCAGGTTCCAACATGGTTAATATCGGAGAAAGAAAAATTTGAGGCCAGAGTAAAAGATGAGCCCAAGTTGGAAAATTTGGACAGAATTGGTCAAATTAATATGATTATTGAGTACTATAGTCGATAAAATTTCTAATTTCTAATTTCTAATTTCTAAACAATTTCTAATGATTTAATTATTAAATTAATAAATTAAAGAATTGTTTGAAAATTGAAAATTGATAATTGAAAATTAAATTTATGATTACTTTACCAAAAAAGCCAAAAATAGTTGAAAAAGAAAAGAACCGGGCCGTTTTTGAAATTGAAGCCTGTTATCCGGGCTACGGGACTACTTTGGGAAATGCTTTCCGCCGGGTTCTTCTTTCTTCTTTGCCGGGAGCAGCTATTACCGGCATTAAAATTAAAGGAGTCCAGCATGAATTCTCTGCCATTCCTAATATCAAAGAAGACGTTGTCCAGATTATTCTTAACCTCAAACAGGTTAGATTCAAACTTCATACCGACCAACCGGTTAAAGCGGCTCTAAAAATTAAAGGTCAAAAAGAAGTCAAGGCCGGTGATATTAAGATTGGGCCGGAAGCAGAGATTGTTAGCAAGGATGCCTATATCGCCACCCTAACAGATAAAAAATCAGATTTGGATATGGAGATTGAAATTGAGCCGGGATTAGGTTATTCACCCTTTGAAGAAAGGAAGAAAAGAAAACTCGAGATTGGTAAAATCGCGGTTGATGCCATTTTCAGCCCGGTTAAAAAAGTAACTCATTCAACTGAGAATATGCGGGTTGGCGAGAGAACCGATTACGGCCGTTTAAAAATTAATATTGAAACCGATGGCTCAATTACTCCCGAAGAGGCCTTTCTTAAAGCCAGCCAGATTCTAGTTGACCATTTCCAGATTTTTTCATTAATAGGGGAGAAGGATAAAAAGAAAAAACCAATCAAGAAAAAGAAAAAGAAGGAGAAAAAAGAAGAAAAGGTTAAAGAAGTTAAAGAAGATGTTACCAAGAAAAAGACATCCGAATTAAAGATTTCTACCAGAAATATCAGCGTTTTGGATTCTGTTGGGCTTAAAACTGTTGCCGGATTGGTCAGGAAAAGCGAATCTGATTTAGAAAAAATTGAAGGACTCGGTAGTAAGGGTATTATTGAAATAAAGAGGGCCTTGGGTAAATTAGGATTGACTTTGAAATCAAAATGAAGCATTTAAAAAAGGGTAGAAAATTTGGCAGAAAAAGAGATGAACGCAAAGCGCTTTTAAAATCATTGGCCGTCAGTTTAATTTTGAAAGAGAGAATTACTACCACCCAGGCCAAAGCCAAAGAACTCCGCCCTTTTATTGAAAAACTAATTACCAAGAGCAGAGAGAACAAATTGGCCTCAACCAGATATCTGGCCAGATATCTGTCAGAGAAAGCCAGAAAAAAAATCAGGATAGAAATTGGTCCTCGCTACCAGGAAAGAAAAGGGGGTTATACCAGAATTATTAAAACCGTTCCAAGAAAAAGAGACGGGGCGGAGATGGCAATAATTGAATTTGTCGGAAATGGTCATCCTGAGCGAAGCGAAGGATCTATAACAAAGACAAAGACAGATTCTTCACTGCGTTCAGAATGACAAAAAGCATGACTAAGAAATACATTCTTGACGCCACTGATAAAATACTGGGACGATTAGCGGTTGAGATCGCTAATTTATTGCGCGGCAAAGGAAAACCAGACTTTGTTCCCTATTTGGACAAGGGCGAATCTGTTATTGTCAAAAATACTGATAAAATCAGAGTGACCGGTCAGAAAATGAAGGATAAAATCTATTACCATCATTCTGGCTACCCGGGCGGAATAAAGGAAACCAGACTAGAAGAAGCCATGAAAAAAGATTCCCGGGAGGTCTTAAGGAAAGCCGTCTACGGGATGTTGCCGAAGAATAAGTTGAGGAATAGGATAATTACAAAGTTAAAACTTTACAAAGGAGAAATTAATGCCAAAGGAAAAGCGTAAGTCCGCCTCTGGCGGGAAAAAAACAACTAAAAAAACCGTTTCAGTTAAGAAGGTTAAAAAAACTCCGGTCAAGAAAGTAACCAAGAAGAAAACTCCGAAAAAAACAGAGAAAATGACCAAGAAATATTATGAAGCGGTTGGTCGTCGGAAAAGGGCAGTTGCCCGGGTCCGGCTTTTTACCTGTCAGCCTTTTGAAGATGAAAAAGGAAAAGTTAAAGTTAACGATAAAACCTATACTGAATTCTTTCCAACTTTTGAACTTCAGCAAGCTGCTATTAATCCTTTAATAAAGATGAAATCGCTCAATAGATTTGAAATCACCGCCAAGGTTAAGGGCGGCGGAATCAAAGGGCAAGCCGAGGCTATTTCCCATGGCTTGGCCAGAACTTTAGTTAAATTTAATCCAGATTTTTCAAAGAAATTAAAAAGAGGGGGATTTCTGACCCGCGATCCAAGGGAAAAAGAAAGAAAAAAGCCTGGCTTGAAAAAAGCCAGACGAGCTCCACAATGGAGAAAGAGATAGCTATTCTTCCTCTAATAGAAATCTGGATAGTTTGCCTTGTTTGAAAAAGTAGATACCTTTATCTTCTGGGTTATACCCAATCTGTTCAAAATCTAATTTGATTAAATCAAATGTATTTCTCTGGTCGCGGCCGTCCAGTTCAGTAACTTTAATATCCTGTCCGATTGAAAAAATGATATGTTGATTGGTAGCGCCATACCAAATAACATTTGATATTCTCTGGCTTAAACGGGTGATTAATTCTTTTTCATCCGCTTTTTTATTTGGTTGTTCAAAAATATCTTCTAGATAATAGACCCAGATTTCATTGGGAGTATAGAAAAGTAGTTTTTGATTATCGCTTGAGAATTCTAATCCTGAAATATCTCGGCTGATTAATTCAAAAGCTCTGGTTTCTGGATTGTATAAATAAAGCTCTTTGGCGCCATTTAAGACAGCTACCCTTTTATTATTCGAAACAAAAACCTGGTAATTTCCTTTTGGCAAGGGAGTTAAACTAATTTGTTCTGTTATTCCATCTGAATTAGTTTGGTAAAGAATCTGGGTTTGTTTCTGGATAAAAAAGGTTTCGTCAGGTTTTTCAGGATTAAGGTGATTATTTAAAGAAAAAACATTTGGGAATTTCTGATCAATTTCTTCTATTTTAATTTCATCTGGAATTAAAAGAATATTTTTAGCTTCAGTGACTAACCTTGATTCAATCTTTAATTTTTTTTGCCAGGAATGGAATCCCTCTTTTTCAATTCTAATTTGGTAATCTTTGGGCGAAAGGTGTTTAATAAAAGTTGGGGTTTCTTTTTTGGGTTTATCATTGAAAAAAATCTGGGCATCTTCAGGGATTGACCTAAGGTAAAGGCCGCCAGTTAAAACCAGCTTTTTACTTTCCCAGTCAAAACTATAACCCCAGGCATAAAAAAGCACTGGCGGAACAACCAGAACAAAAAAGATAAATGCCAGATAAAGAATAATCCGACGAGTCTTATTAGTCATACCTTAAGGATACAAGATAAATTAATTTCGTCAATGTTATTCTTGCCAATTGCTTTATGATAATGATAGGATAAGGATACTATGGCAGAGAGATTTATTATCAAAGGGGGGAGAAGGCTCAAAGGAGAAATTAAGGTCAATGGAGCCAAGAACGCCGCTTTGAAAATTTTAGCGGCAACTCTTTTAACAGATGAAAAATGCCATATTTCCAATGTTCCTCAGATTGAGGACATTTTTCGTTTATTAGAACTATTGGAAGATATTGGCGTAGAAATTAAGAAAAAGTCAAAAGGAACTTATCATCTTACAGCCAAGGGAATTAACAAGACATCTTTGGAACCGGAAATTGCTAAGAAACTGAAAGGTTCTGTTTTAATGACCGGGCCTTTGTTAGCCCGGTTTGGACAGGCTAGTTTTCCTAGGCCGGGCGGTTGTGTTATTGGCCAGCGACCAAGAGATATTTTTCTTGATGGATTTAAATCTTTCGGCGCTAAAATCAAAGAAAGAAAGGATGAATATTTTCTTTCAGCCAATAAATTAAAAGGAACTAAGTTTGTTTTTCCTTTGGTTAGTGTTACAGCAACCGAGACAATGATGCTAGCCGGAGTCTTAGCCAAAGGAAAGACAAATCTTTTTAATGCGGCCTGCGAGCCGGAAGTGGTCGCTTTAGCGGATTATCTTAATCAGTCCGGGGCGAAGATTAAAGGAGCCGGTACTCCATACATTAAGATTGAAGGAGTCAGGTATTTAAAGGGCGGTCGATGCCGGGTTATCTCTGATAGAATTGAAGCCGGCAGCTTCGCCATTTTAGGCGCGGTGACCAACAGCCCAATTAAAGTTGTTGGGCTTAATCCAGAGCATTTAGAAGTTCTTTGGTTTCTTTTTGAAAAAGCTGGAGTTAATTTTGAAATTGGCAGAAATTTTGTTAAGATAAGACCAGCCAAAGAATTAAAGGCGGTTAATATTAGGACTCATGAGTATCCCGGATTCCCAACTGATTTACAAGCGCCCTTTACCGTCTTGATGACCCAGGCCAAAGGTCAGTCCCTGGTTCATGAGACCATTTTTGAAGGTCGGCTTTTCTATACTGATATTCTAAATCAAATGGGCGCTAATATCATTATCTGTGATCCTCATCGGGTTGTTGTCCAGGGTCCAACCAGATTATCTGGCCGCCATCTGACTAGCCCTGATATTAGGGCGGGGATTGCCATGGTTATTGCCGGATTAATGGCCAAAGGCGAATCAGTTATTGATAATATCTATCAGATTGACCGGGGCTATGAAAGAATAGAGGAACGAATTAGAAAATTAGGGGGAAACATTAAAAGAGTTAGTTAAATTTATGTTGGTTAAGAAAATAGGGGTTGACCTTGGAACTGCAAATACATTAGTCTATCTCCCCAAAAAGGGAGTTGTTGTCAATGAGCCAACGGTTGTAGCGGTTTCAGTTGAAGACAATCGGATTTTGGCGGTTGGCAATCAGGCCAAGGAAATGCTTGGTCGGGCGCCGGATATCGTCGCGGTTTACCGACCAATGAAAGATGGCGTTATTGCTGATTACCGGATAACAGAAGCCATGCTCCGGTATTTTATCGGCAAGGTTCTCGGTCGTTGGCGGGTTTTCCGTCCTGATATTATGGTTTCTGTTCCGGCTGGGATTACTTCAACTGAAAAAAGAGCGGTTGTTGAAGCAACGGTCAAGGCCGGAGCCAAGAATGCCTATGTTGTCAAAGAGCCGGTCTTGGCGGCAATTGGGGCTGGTTTGAATATTAATCAGCCAGCCGGTCATATGGTTATTGATATTGGCGGCGGAACTTCAGAAATGGCCGTCATTTCATTGGGTGGGATTGTTGCCTGTGATTCGGTCCGGGTTGGTGGGGATAAACTAGACCAGGCCATTAGTGAATTTATTAGGAAGAAACATAATTTGGCTATTGGCGACAGAACTTCTGAAAAAATCAAGATAAAACTGGGTAGCGCCCTTCCACAGGAAGAAGAATTAGCCATGACAATCCAAGGAAGGGATTTTATTAATGGATTACCTAAAACAGTTGAAGTCAGGAGTAATGAAATTACAGAAGCAATCGGTGAACAATTAAGAGAAATTATTGAAACGGTTAAATCAGTTTTAAGGGATACGCCGCCTGAACTCGTTGCCGATATTATGGATCGGGGCATGGTTTTATCCGGAGGCGGGGCATTGCTCAAAAATCTGGATGGCCTTATTTCGGAGAAAACAAGTGTCTCCTGTCGAATAGCCAAAGAACCAATGCTTTGTGTTGCTAAAGGGGCTGGTCTGGCTTTAGAGCATTTAGAAGTTTACAAAAAAAGTATAATGAGTAAAAAGTGACTATTTCTCCAAATCTTTGATTTGGCTAGGAATAGTCATCCTGAGCGAAGCGAAGGATCTATATAAACAGATTCTTCACTGCGTTCAGAATGACAAGTAGTCAGAACAATATATGACCATTGGTATTAATGCCGTCGCGGCTTTTAAAGAGCCAAGAACGGGAGTCGAGGAATATACTCATCAATTAATTAAACATCTAACGATGCTGGAGGGAGCCAGAAAGCATCGTTTTGTTTTATACAACAACCATTTCCCCCAAATTGATTTGCCGGAGAATTTTGAATTAAAGAAATTAAGATGGCCCTTACCAATGTGGACTCAAATCAGATTAGCCGGAGAAATGGCAATAAACAAACCAGACGCCTTGTTTATCCCGGTCCATGTTTTACCTTTAATTCATCCTCAGAATTCAGTTGTTACAATTCAGGGATTGGAATACGAATATTATCCCGAATTGTATCCAAAAAAACATTTAATTTATTTAAGATGGGCAACCAAGTATGCCTCAAAAAACGCCAGGAAAATTATTACCCCTTCAGAAAGCACTAAAAAAGATTTAATTAAGTTTTACGGGATTAATCCGGATAAGATTAAAATTGTCTACCATGGAATTGAAATTCCTGATGAGAAATATTTAAGGCCGGTTGAATTGCCCCAAAAACCATTTTTCCTCTTTATTGGTCGCTTAGAAAGCAAGAAAAACATTAACGGATTGATTAAAGCTTTTAATTTATTTAAGAAGAAATATCAGACGCCGCATGAGTTGATTTTGGTTGGCTCAAGGGGTTATGGGTATGAAATGGAAAAAGGAAATGATATTATAGAGAGAGGGTATCTTGAAGAAAACGAGAAATGGAATCTATTGAAAAATGCCGATGCTTTTGTTCTGCCTTCTTTTTATGAGGGATTCGGATTTCCAATCTTGGAAGCCCAGGCGATTGGTTGTCCGGTCATAACTTCCAATATTTCTTCTATGCCGGAAGTTGCCGGTCAGGGAGCGATTCTGGTAGAGCCGGATAATGTTGAACAGATTGTTCAGGGGATGTATAAGGTGATTGATGATAAGGAATTGAGGAAAAGATTAATAGCGGAAGGAAAGAAAAATGCCAGGAGATTTTCCTGGCATAAGTGCGCTCAAGAAACCCTGGAAATTTTAATTGAATGAAAATTGCATTAGTTCATGATTATTTAATCAGATTAGGAGGGGCCGAGAGGGTCTTTTTAAGTTTGAGAAAGATTTTCCCTCAGGCAGAGATTTTTACCCTGCTTTATGATAAAAAGAAAATGGGAAAATATTTCCCAAATAACAAAGTCAATACTTCTTTTCTTCAGGGCTTCCCTCGGTTTTGGAGAAAGAGACATAAGTATCTTTTACCCTTTCTGCCAACTGCGCCGGAATCAATTGATTTGCGGAATTTTGATTTAGTCATCTCTTCTTCAAGTAGTTTCATCAAGGGAGTTATTACCCGGCCTAAATCCATTCATATTTGCTATTGCCATAGTCCAATGAGATTTGGTTGGGACGCCTACGCTTCCTATGTTAAACAACAAAGAAAAGGAGTTTTGACTAATCTGGCAATTCGCCTAATGATGCACTATATCCGGCTCTGGGACCGGTCAGCGGCTAAACGGGTTGACTATTTTATCGCTAATTCCAAGGCAACTGCCCAAAGAATTCAAAAATATTATGGCAAGAAGTCAAAAGTAATTTATCCACCGGTTGATTTAAGAAAAGAGGTTTTAGAGAGTAATAATCCTTCTGGTCGGGACTATTTTCTAATCGTCTCTCAATTAACTCCTTACAAAAAGATTGATTTGGCAATTGATGCTTTTAATAAATTAGAATTGCCTCTAATTGTTATTGGGCAGGGGCCGGAAAGAAAAAACCTGGAAAAAATGGCCAGGAAGAATATTAGGTTTCTGGGTTGGCAATCGGATGAAATTACCAGAGAATATTTTAGGAATTGCCGGGCCTTTATTTTCCCCGGTGAAGATGATTTTGGTATTGCTCCGGTTGAAGCCATGGGTTATGGCAAACCGGTCTTGGCTTATCGAAGAGGCGGGGCAATTGAAACAATAATAGAGGGGATGACCGGAGAATTTTTTGATGACCCGGCCACGGAATCATTGGCTGATGGAATCCGCCGCCTGCTGATAAATATTAATGCCTATAATCCAGTAGTGATTAAAAAAAGAGCTGAAAAGTTTTCATCAGAGAGATTTGAGATGGAAATAAAAGAGTTTGTTTTGGGAGTTTTGGAAGAAAGCAAAAAAAGGGCCGTTTGACCCTTTTCCTGACTCTTTTTCTTATTCTTCTTCATGGTATGGTTCGGGATAGGAGGATTTTCTGGGATTGAGTAAATAGAGAATTCCTTTTGTAATCAGGATATTATTCAAAAGCAGAATACCCCAGATAAAGAAAACAATTATTCCTCCAAATGCTGTCCAAACAATGGTTGATTCCGGAGGTTTGTTAAAAAACTCAGAAACCCGGTCTATATAGCATAGGAGTATAGTTGTAAATCCCCAACCAAAGAGAGAGAAGAAGAAAAGCGCCCCTTCAAATATTTTCAAATCTTCGTCTTGTATTTTCATGACATCTCCTTTTTTTAAGGTCCTTATTCTTGCCTATTTCCTACCATAATTAATTAATTTTATCAATATTGTTTCTCTTGTTCTCTTATGATAGAATTTATTTATGATTATTGGTCATGAGCGTATTTTGGATTTCTTGAAGAAAAGTGTTAGAAATGGGCGGATTGCTCATGCCTATTTATTTTCCGGTCCCTCATATTTAGGCAAAAGGGCTGTTGCCGAAGAATTCATTAAAATGCTTAATGGCCAGATTGATAAGATTAATCCGGATATTTTAATTATTGAGCCGGAGATTATTGAAAAAAACGGAATTAGAAAGGAATTGGAAATTGGAATTCCTCAAGGAAGAAAAATCTCTCATCAGATGAGTTTGTATCCTTATTCATCTCCTTACAAAATTGCCTTGGTTGACCGGGCGGAAATGATGACGGCTGATGCAAGTAATTCTTTATTAAAGACATTAGAAGAACCAATCGGGAAAGCAGTTTTAATTTTAATCACTTCTACTCCCCAAAGACTCTTGCCAACAATTGTTTCTCGCTGTCAACTGGTTAATTTCT
>CAZQMX010000013.1:0-3229 GCA_964594965.1 uncultured Candidatus Saccharibacteria bacterium
ATAATCTCTTTTTTTTAAAATCAGGGAGGGGGCGTGGCCGTCCCGCCTGAATTGCGGGCGGGATGGAGGGGGAAGATTTTAAAAAAAGATGGTTATTGAGTAATATCCAACAGCGCCAAAAGAAACTGAAACATTCAATGATTCCTTTTTACCAGCCATAGGCAGATGGATGATATGGTCGGCTTTTTTTAAAACACTTGGTGAAATTCCTCTAATTTCATTTCCAAGAACTAAAGCCAAAGGAAACCTTGGCTTAAACTTTGTATACAAAATACTATTTCTAGTTTGTTCTAAGGCAATAATATTAACTTTTTCTTTTTTAAGTTTATCAATTATCCGCCAAACCTGCCAGTGGTGTTCCCAATCAACATTTTTTTCCGCGCCAAGGGCAGTCTTTGAAATTTTAGAATGAGGCGGTTTTCCACAAATTCCAGTTAAAAAAACCCTGGTTACCCCCAAGGCATCAGCCGTTCTAAATATTGAACCAATATTTTCCAAACTGCGAATATTATCGCAGATGATATAGAATGGTTGTTTTTTCATTATTCAAAGCGTTAGGGCTGCCGGTTTTTCAACCAACAGCCCAGTTGTCCTAGTGTACCGTTACCATCTCCGGATATATTACAGATTCTGCTTCGTTCCTAGCAGCGCTTATTATCAATATCGGTGTTACAACAGTTCTTCGTGAATATCCCGCCTTTTCTTCTCCCCAAGGAATGTTTTCATTCACTTCTACTCCAATTTCACGAAGAGTCTCTACAAAAATGGTCTCCGCCGGTAAATAGTCAAAGAACAATCTCTTCCTCAGATTTATTTTTCCGCCAGCGCGAACATATTCATTCAAAACTTCGGCGAAAAACAGGTAAGGGCTCTCGGGATTATACTTTCCTTTTCTGATAAGGGACTTAACAACCCGTTTGAATTTTTTCTTGTCAAGGGTCGTCTCCATAAATCACCTCTTTATTAGAAGTTAAAAGAGCGCGGCTATATATATAAATCACCACATCCTGCCTCCGTCATAGGATGTTTGTTGGCAATCTTGGACATAATATACCAAAAAGAACTTTAATTGTCAACCCCGTAAAACTTCGTCACGGGGCAGGGTATTAAAACAATTTCTTGGCTTCTTGCCAAAAAGAATCATCGCCGTCTATTTTCCTCCGGTACCACCATTCAACTCCCCAGAAATAGGCTTCGTCAAATCCCGTCTTCCTGGTGTATTGAATAATATTCTTGAAAGCAGCCAAGTCCATTGACTTATTCTGTTCTTCAGCCGAGATTTCGTAAATCATTTTTTTGCTCCAAGGCTCACCTTGAAGTTCAACAATAAAAATCTTTTCTATGCCGGTCACCCATTTAACAAAATCTGCCCTTCTGCCATAAAAAATTGATGGAATCGGGTATTTAAAATGACCAAGTAAGTCATTCCAAATTGTCCGGTAAAGAGTTGTCCCTAAAATATCTCCCTTAATAGCCGGTTGTATCCAACTACTCAACTCTCCGCTGGCAGTCAAAAGAATCGGCCTTCCCTTTGAATCCAAACTTTTAACAAGAGCTATTTCCCTATCAAGAAAATCTTTATCCAAAGGCGGACATTCGCCAAAACCTATTAAAAAAGGTTCGTTTTCAACCTGCCAGATTTTAATTGAACTTTCATCCCGGTAATGTTGAACAACTTCTTCTATGACTTTTAAAATCCTTTCTTGTTGTTTTGATTCGGATAAATCCCTGGCCCAATCAGGAATATGGCATTCTGGCCAGCGAGGAAGTTTTCTGCCAACCGCCAGAATAATTTCAACGCCTCTTTTTCTGGCTTCCCTGATTTGCCAGTCAAGATCATCAAAAAAATAATTATCTTTTTCTGATTCTACTCTTTCCCAATAGGCAATCAAACGCATTTTCCTGACCCCTAAATCATCAAGCATTTCAATGTAGACCTTTTTCCACTCCAGGCCCATTTGTTCAGTAAAAGTTTGACTAAATGTGACGCCAAAAGTAACTTCTGATTCTGTTTCGCCGGCAAAGAAATAGATGGCCAGAATAATACCGAGAATTAAAAACAAAAGAAGAAGTATTCTAATAATCCGCCAGGGACTTAAAATGTCTTTAAAAAACGCCATTTTGAAAAGCTAAAATTATTAAACCAAGACCAATTAAGATAATGGCAACGATTTTTTGGATAAGAGCTCCTTCACTGATTTGTTCCTTAATAATCTGAGGAAACTTCCTGGAAAGAAAAACACCAAGAACCAGGAGAAAAACATATTGAATTCCCTGAAGAGCATTAACCAAAGAAACGCTTCCCAGGAATATTGCGGAATAAATCCTCCGGCTGAAAGACCTTTGCTCAAAACAACCAAAACTCCGGTCCTAGCTTTTGTTCGACGGCTTGAATCGAGGATGACCCGACGACTGATCGGTAAGAGAAAAAGCAGCCCGGCCCCTAAAACTCCTCCCAAGCGAATCCAGATAAAGCCGTTGATAAAAGGTTGGTAAGAAAATATGTATTTAGTCAGAACAAATGACCCAGAAAAGAACAAGGCAGCCAACAGGACAATCGGCAGTCTTTTAATTAAGGGTTGTTGACCAGGAATTCTTTTGCCTTTTCTCGGCCAAAGCATAACCATCCCGCCCAGAACGAATAAAGAAAAAGCAATTAATTGTTGACTGCCTAATCTTTCGGATAAAAACAAATAGCTTAAAATTAAGGTAAAAATGGGAACAGCCCCGCCAATGATAGGAGTAATTCTTGAAACCTCGCCTATTTGAATTGATTTGTAAAAAAACAAAACAGCCAAGACAAAGAAAGCGCCGGCTGAAAAACTAATAATTACCTGATTGACCGGCAAAAGATTAAAGCCAAAGGGAATTAAAAACAAAGCCAAGCCGCCAAAAATCCCAACATAAAAGGCATAGGCTGCCGGCCGAAGACGGGTCCGGGAAAGAATGTACTTATCAATAACAAAAACAACCGCTGAAATAGAATGAGCAAAAATAGCAATTAAAAGCCAATTCATAATTTATTCTCCCGACAAATTTTGGCGTATTCAAACGCGCTTGGCCGGAGAGTCCGCTTAAATGTTTGATAATCAATTTCTATTAACCCAAATCTTGGCCAAAATCCCTTATCCCATTCAAAATTGTCTAAAAGAGACCAATAAAAATATCCCTTGACTTTAACTCCTTCTTCTATGGCTTTGTGTGTCCAGCGCAGATGATTTTTAATAAA
>CAZQMX010000013.1:3239-10790 GCA_964594965.1 uncultured Candidatus Saccharibacteria bacterium
ATTCCAAAAATTTGGTTTTTTAAAATATGATCAATTCTTTTTTTATCGTCTTTATCGGCCAAGCCGTTTTCGGTAATATAGATAGGCTTATTGTATTTTTTCAAACCTTTTAAAACATGGTAAATGCCTTTTGGATAAATTTCCCAACCTAAATCAGAAAATTCTTCTTTGCTATTGTGATTGAATCTAAGTCCCTTAATCCAATTACGGAAATAATAATTCAGGCCGATAAAATCCGTTTCCTCTATTTTATTCAAAAAATATTTGTTGTGAAAATAATCAGTTAAGTGTTTTAACGGATTTCCTTCAAAAAATGTCTGGTTTTTTGAGATTCCAACCTGGCAATCTAAATCAATCAAACGAAGAGAAGAACAAGCTAATTGATGAGCCTTTACTAAATTATTAAGAACCTTAAAGTATTTGAAAATACCCTTTTTCTGTGGTGGCCAGACGCCTCTTAAATACGAATTAAAATCATATTGATTCGGCTCATTAATCGTAATCCAGAATTTAACATCCTCAAATAAATTCTCTCCAATAATCTTAACGTAGCGGTCAAAATAGTAAGGGGCTTTTGAATTTAACCAGCCGCCTTTTTCAGCTAGCCAATTTGGCAGAGTAAAATGCCAGAGAGTGACAAAAGGTTCAATTCCTCTTTCTCGCAGCGCTTTTAAAACCTGACGGTAATGCTCAATTTCTTTTTGGTCAATTTTTCCTTCTTTGGGCTCTATTCTTGACCATTCAATTGAAAAACGATGGGCATTATGATTCAATTCCCTGGCCAAGTCAAAATCTTTTTCAAAATGATGGTAATGGCCACAAGCCCGACCGGAGATATATGTTTTCTCATCAAGTATTCCAGGAAATTTCTGATGCTGCCATTTCTGCCAATAGGTCTTTGATTCTTTGACTAATCTTTTAGCATTTTCTTTTTCCCATTTTGACCAATCATTAAGATTACCCCCCTCAACCTGATGAGAACTGGTCGCCGCACCCCAATAAAAATTATCCGGAAACCTCATTTCTGGCATTTTGGACAATAAAAAGTTGAACGAGTGTTCATCTTTGTTCTTTTAATTTTACCTCCGCAAACAGGACAAGATTGTCCCTCCTTTTGATAAACTTTAGCAATTGATAAGAAAGTTCCTTCTTCACCCCGAGCATCAAGATAATCATTAGCAGAACTGCCTTTTCTTTTGATTGCCAAAGTTAGAATCTTTTTAATTGCGGAATAAATCCTTTTAATTTCTTTCTCTTTTAATGTTTTAACTTTTCTCATTGGCAGAACTTTTGCCAAAAAGAGAATTTCACTCGCATAGATATTGCCGATGCCAACAACAAAGGTTTGATCCATTAAAAGAGTTTTAATTTTTGATTTCTTTCTTCTTTCAAGTAACTCTTTAAATAGTCTAAAAGCAAATTCCTTTGATAAGGGCTCTGGCCCGTATTTCTCTTTTTCAATCAAGTCATTCAGACCTTTTTGAGAAACAATTTTAACATAGCCGAACTGTCTCAAATCATTATGGATTAAACGATTCTTACCGGATAAATAATAGACTAAATGGCTATGCTTGCCAACCTCCCCATTATATATCACCTGCCCGCTTAATTTAAGATGGATAACCAGAAAATATTTATTCGACAATTCAATAATGAGAAGCTTTCCCCTTCGGGAGAAATCAACAATCTTTTTCCCCTGAACCAGTTTCTTAAAATCCCTTAAAGGATGTTTAACCAGTTTAGCCAAATGAACATCAACTTTTTCTATCTTTTTCCCCTTAACTATTCTATTCAACTGGGATTTAATTGTTTCAACTTCAGGTAATTCCGGCATATGCTAATTTTCTCTAAATTTATGAGTTAAATTTATTTAACGAAATTAATTTAGTCAAGAAAATCTTGCACCCAGCCTTCTTAGAGGGCTGGGTAAAGACTCTGTTGCTGAAATCTCATCACCTTTGGCTTAAGATTTCAGACAAAGATCTTCATTCCCTGGGCGGTTCTTTGTATTGGCTGGTAACCAGAACGTCTTTTAAAGTATCAACATCTTCTAAAACCATGCCGGTTCCCCGGACAACCGCTGTTAATGGATCCTCGACTAATTTAACCGGCATTTCGGTCTGTTCCTCTATTAACTCATTCAAGCCACGCAAAAGACCGCCGCCGCCGACTAAATATATTCCCCTTTTCATAATATCAGCGACCAGTTCAGGCGGAGTTTCTTCAATACTTGATTTAATTTCATTAACTAGGACTTTGACCGACCGGGATAAGGCCTTCCTTATCTGGCTATCATCAATGGCAATTTCCTTTGGTAATCCGGTAACAATATCTCTTCCTCTCATATTGGTCTCTAGTTTTTCTTCCAAATGATAAGCTGAGCCAATCTCTAATTTAATATCTTCAGCGGTTTTTTCACCCAACAAAAGATTAAATTCATCCCTGGCATAACTGATAATATCTTCGTTTAATTTATCGCCGGCTGTCCGTAAACTCCGCGAAACAACAATTCCTCCCAAAGAAATGACAGCGACTTCGGTTGTTCCGCCGCCAATATCAACAATCATATTACCGGCCGGCTCCTGGACCGGTAATCGGATGCCAATTGCTGCTGCCATTGGTTCTTCAATTAGATAAACCTCTCTTGCTCCGGCGCTCCGGGTTGCGTCTTCAACCGCTTTTTTTTCAACTTCGGTCACTCCCGAGGGGATACCAACCGCTATCCTCGGCCGGGGTAAAATGGAAAAACTTTCCCGATGGACTTTATCAATGAAGAATTTAAGCATTTGCTCAGTAACTTCGAAGTCAGAAACAACTCCGGCAACTAAAGGCCGGGAAGCAATAATGTGTCCCGGCGTCCGACCAACCATTTTCTTGGCTTCCTGGCCGATTGAAAGAATCTGGCCAGTTTTCTGATTAATAGCTACAACCGAAGGCTCATTGATAACAATGCCCCGGCCTTTAACATAGACCAGGGTATTGGCAGTGCCTAAATCAATACCAACATCTTTTGAAAAAATTCCAAAGAGATTATTTAACACTCTGATTTGTCATTCTGAGCGTTAGCGAAGAATCTGAAAGATTCTTCAGTCGCTATCGCTCCTTCAGAATGACACCCATTATCTTATCTATCTTTACTAATTCTACTTCCTCGCTCCTTCGCTTTTTAACCTCAACCGAATCTTCTTTAATGGTCTTATCACTGACAACCACCCGATAAGGAATACCAATTAAATCAGCATCAGCAAACTTCTCCCCGGCTGACTTTTCATCCCGGTCATCATAAAGAACCTCAATTTTCTCTTCAACCAAGTCCTGATAAAGTTTATCAGCCGCTTCCCTTGTTCCTTCCAAGCTAATTAAATGAACCTTGAAAGGAGCGACAATTTCCGGCCAGATGATTCCATTCTTATCATTCATGATTTCAGCAATTATTCCTATCAGCCTCTGTAGACCAATCCCATAACAACCCATAATTACCAATTGGTCTTTACCGTTTTTATCCTTAAAACTCAAATCAAAAACCTTAGAGAATTTTGTTCCTAATTTAAATATATTACCCACTTCAATAGATTTTTCTTCTTTTAATTCTTTGCTGCCGCACTCTGGGCACTTATTTTTTTGATCGGCCAATATTTCTTTATTGACTGCTATCTTACATTTCCCACAGATATAGATTATATCTTCACCTGCTTTAGAAACGGTTTGGTATTCATGAGAATACTTAGAAAAAGTCCCGCCTGAAGCGTAAGTGATATATGTTTTCTCGCCTATGCCACAACGATTGAATATATTAACATAAGCTGTCTTGCATTTTTCATAATATTTATCTAGGTCGTTTTGATCAGCATGAAAAGAATATAGGTCTTTCATCACAAATTCACGTCCCCTTAATAGACCTGATTTAGGTCTCTTCTCATCACGAAATTTATTCTGAATATGATAGACGGCCAATGGTAAATCCTTATAAGAAGAGACGAACCTCTTTAGAAGTGGCGAAATTACTTCTTCGTGAGTCGGACCCAAAGCAATGTCAGTTTTTGAATAGAAGCTCGTAAATTTGAACAAGTCGTCCATCTCGTCCCATCTCTCGGTTGCTTGCCAATTCTTTTTTGGATGCATTGTTGGCATATATATTTCTTGCCCATCAATAGTATCCATCTCTTCCTTAATAATATTCTCTATCTTTTTATAAACTCGCCAACCTAAAGGCAACAAAGTATAAACACCAGCCATTAACTTATCAACAAAACCAGCTCTAACTAAGAGCTTGGCATTAAGGCTAATCTCATCTTTGGGAACATTTTTAATTGTTTTGGTAAAAAGTTTTGATTGTCGCATATTAGAATAATCTTACCACATCTCGCCAGGTAATGGCGAGCATTAAAAGAATTAAAACAACAAAACCAATTGTATGAGCTAGTCCTTCAATTTTCTGACTGACCGGCGATCCCTTAATTTTCTCAATTAAAATAAAAAGCAGGCGACCGCCATCAAGAGCCGGAAAAGGAAGGATATTAATAATAGCCAGATTAATGCTTAAAATCGCGGTAAATTGAAGAAGATAAACAAATCCTAATTGGGCTGCCTGGCCGGTTAAGGAGAAAATATAGACCGGGCCGCCGCCTTCAATCATAGCGCTACCGGTAGTTAATAGTTGCCAGATTAAACTAGCTAAAGTTACAACAATCACTCCAACCAAAGTCAAAGCGCTAACAAAGCCCATCCATATTGCCTTATACCAAGGCAAAGAAACAATAGCTGTTTTTGCTAGACCAACTCCCAAGGGCCCATCATTTTCAGAAAAACTTGTCCGGGCAAATATCCCTTCTTCAAAAACCTCCTGACCCCGCTTAAATACAAGGGTTATTTCCTCTCCCTGATGAGCGCTGACAAATTCTTGAACTTGGATAACTGTATTTACTGTTAATTGTTCGTTGTTCGCTGTTAATTGTTTTATTGTATCTCCGATTCTTACTCCGGCTTCTTCAGCCGGAGAACCGGAAACAATCTGAGTAATTTGAACTTTAACATCCTTAAAATCACCTGCCTGGTCTTCGTCAATAATTGTCGGTAAGCCAACAAAATGACCAATACTTAACAAAAAGGCAGCTAAAAGAAAATTCATTATTACTCCGGCTGATATAATCCAGATTCTTTTTTTGATTGGTTGATTGTAAAATGCCCTTTTTTCATCTTCAGGACTAATTTTCTTTTTTTTGCCGTCTTCTCCAAAAATCTTAACAAAACCACCAATAGGCAAAAGATTTAAAGAATAAATTGTCTCTCCTTTTTTAATGCCAAAAATCCTTGGCGGTAGCCCAAAGCCAAATTCTTCAATTTTAATTCCTGCCCGTTTGGCTGTAATAAAATGACCTAACTCATGGACAAAAACCAGGAGCCCGAGAACCAGAATAAAAATGATGATAGTTAAAAGTATTGCCATATCAGATGGTCATTATCTCCTCTTCTTTTTTCTTTTTCATTTCGTCAATCTTTTGATTATACTCATCAACGATTTTCTGAAGTTCATCTTTGCCTCTAAATTTATCATCCTCCGTTATTTCCTTCCCTTGCTCTAAATCCTGAATCTGCCGCCAGGCCTCTTCCCTTTGCCGGCGAATACTAATTCGGCATTCTTCTACTTTTTCTTGAAGAATCTTGGCTAATTCTTTTCTTCTTTCCTCGCTTAAAGGAGGAATTTGTAAACGAATTGAATCATCATCAACTACCGGACTTAATCCTAATTTTGACTGACTAATCGCCTTTTCAATTATTGGAATAATGCTCTTATCCCAGGGACGGACAATTATTAGGCGCGGTTCCGGAGATTGAATAGCTGCTAATTGCTTCAAAGGCATTTTTTGGTCATAGGCCTCAATTTCCAAATTCTCCAAAAGACTTGGTGTTGCCCGGCCAGCTTGAAGAGTAGCCATTTCTTCTTTAAGGTAATTAATGGTTTTTTCAAGACCGGGTTTAATTTTATTAATAATTTCCTTATACATATTATTCCTCGTGCATACCGGCATAAATCATTTTTGGATCATTGGGATCAATGATAATCACCTTAATATCTCTCTGGCTGTTTAATCCATGAACAGTCCAGTTTATCCCCTGGTCAACGCTCCGATAAAGAACCGGACCAGCGCCGTAATACAAATAATCGGTATTATCACTTCCAATAGCCAGACTTAAAACCGGCCTTGAATTAGGCGGCATAATAATATTGACTTCCTGCCAAGTATTCCCGCCATCCTTGGTCGTTAAAAGCCCATACTCTGACCCGGCGTATAAAATGCTTGGTCTTTTTGAATCAATAACCAGGTTTTCTACTCTCTCTGACTGGCGGAAATCCTCCAGTTTTTCCTCAAATGACTGCCAATTTTTCCCTTTATCAGATGTTTTGTAAATACCTTTTTCAAAAGTGCTTAAATAGACAACCCGGGTATCCCGGGGATTAATGACAATATCAGAAATGACATCTTCAAACCATCTCATTGTTTCCCAGGATTTTCCGTAATCAGTACTTTTGAGAAATCCGCCCTGGGCAGTACCGATATAGACTATGGAGGAGTCAAAACTATCAATTGCCACCGCAAAAACAGCAAATTTTTCTTTTGAAACGATATAGACCTCTTCCCATGATTCACCGCCATCCTGGCTTCTAAAAACCCGGCCTTTTTTATCCTGATAAACCCCGGCATAAATCCGGTCAGGATCCTTTGGATCAATAGCGATATCATAAACATTAGCCCGGGAAGAAAAAACTCCGTTTCTATCCTCTAACCGATGCCAGTATTTTCCCTGGGAAAAACTTTTGTAGATTCCATTACCCCGGCTGCCAAGATAAAGAATACTAGTATTATCTGGATTAACTGCCATTGATAAAACATTCAAGGCCGTAATGGAAAGAGCATTATCCCTAAGAGTTAAATGCTCCCAACTTTCGCCCTGGTCAAGGGATTTATATAATCCGCCATCAGAAATTCTTTCCTGGCACTGGGTCGGAAAAAAAGCCAGAAAAGCAAAGACCGGAATAACGACAAAAAGAGATTTTCTCATATTTCTAACATTAGAACTTCTAAAGCTAATCGGGCATTAATGCTCGGATTAGCCAAAAGCCAGTCCGTTTTTTTAATTGATTGAATAATCTGCTTGAGTTTTAGAATTGAATACGATTTTTGGTATTTAACTGATTCAGGGTAAAGAGTTAAATTAGAACAATCGGCGTTTAATAAGATTAGGTCTCTGAACCAAAAAAGCCAGGTGCTGAGAATCCGGCGGGCTAAAGGAACGTTTTTCGATACTCCTTCAACATACTGGTATCGTCCATTTAAATCTGATTTCAAAACCTTTTCTAATTGAGAGATTATTTCTTTTTCTCTTTTTAAAAGTTCAGGGTTTTCCAGATATTCCATGGCTAATCTTGGTCGGCCATTAGCCAAACGAATAACCTGGCGAACCTGTCGAAGGTTCGACCTCCGATAATCGGAGGTCGAACCTTCGACAGTCAAACCTTTCTCTATTTCATCACTCGGAACAGGCAAGAAA
>CAZQMX010000014.1:0-9597 GCA_964594965.1 uncultured Candidatus Saccharibacteria bacterium
GAAATCATTTCTTCTGATGCTCAAATTGCCCAAAGGGCAAGGATAAAGCCGGCAGTTGATTTTAACTATTTAGACAAGGTTTTCATTATAAGGGCTTTGTCAAAATTTTAATTTGTCTTCAGATAAATTAAAATTATGTCACAAAACCTTACCCCGCCCTCTATGTATTTTGTTTATATACTAAAACTGAAAGGCGATAAAACATATATCGGATATACTAATGATTTACGAAGAAGAATTAAAGAACATCAAAAAAAGAATCAATGTAGATTAATTTATTACGAAGCGTTTTTATTTGAAAAACAAGCAAGAGATAGAGAGAGAAAATTAAAGTATTACGGCAGTGCATGGCAAGGCCTTAAGAATAGAGTTAGTATCTAGAGGGCGGGGTGCTCAATGTTGTAGCTAAATTTATTTCGCTACACTTGAGTTTCGCTCATAAATTAAGACAACATTCGCATGAAAAAATTAATTTTTATTCCCATTCTTTTTTTAATCGCGATTCTCGAGACGACGGGGTTTAGCCCGAATCTAGCCCTGGTTTTTCTTTTAATTTTGGTCATTTTGAAAAGATTTGAAAGGGTCTGGTGGGCAATAGTTCTAATCGGACTTTTTCTTGATTTCTTCTCGGGATTGCCTTTTGGGACAATTAGTTTAAGTTTAATCCTGACTTCCTCAATTATTAACCTGATTAACAAAAGCGTTTTTTCAGGAATTAAATTATGGATTAGTATCAGTTTGGTTGCTTTGGGAACCCTGCTCTACTACTTATTCCTAGTCGGCTCAAGCCGGTTATTGGTTTCTCTCGGAAGCGGCGAGGTGGCTTCGCTTTCTTCTTTTTTTCAACTAATAGTCGGGATAGGATATAATTTGGTCCTAACCATCATATTATACTATGCCTTTAAAAAAATATTTCATCAGGAATAAGGAGAGGGAAAGTATTGAGGCTGAGGAAATTTTTCTTGATGCTGAAGCGGTTCGTTCAATGGAGGAAAAGGGTAAATTAGAACAGCCGATCAAACATCGCAATTTTATTCTCCTCTACGCCTTGATTGCTTTTTCCCTTTTTGGTCTTTTTTTTCGGGCGGGCTATCTTCAGATTGCCAAAGGCGACTACTATTGGAATCTTTCCCAAGGGAATAGGTTAAAAATCTATTCAACAACTGCCCCGCGGGGAATTATCTATGACAGGAATCAAACCCCTTTGGTCTACAACGCCCCCAGCTTTGATTTAATGGTTAGTTTGGTTGATTTTTTTGACAACCCAGAAGAAATTCAACAAGAAATTTTGAATAGAATTGCCCAAGTTCTTGAAAGAGAAAAAGCAGAATTGAGCCAGAAATTAAAGGAGTCAGAGAAAGAAGTTAGTCAATTAGTTTTAGTCAAAGGAATGGAAAGAGAAAAAGCTTTAATTCTGGAGGGTTTAATTAATGACTGGCCGGGAGTCAGAATAGCTAAAAACGCCAAAAGGCAATATATTAACGGCTCTTTTTTCTCTCATCTTATCGGTTATACCGGCGAAACCGACCAGGATGATTTAGAAAAGCATCCGGACTATTCTTTGGGCAGCCAGATTGGTAAATCAGGCCTGGAATGCCAGTATGAAAATATTCTGAAAGGCGAATCCGGTCAGGAGCAATTTGAAGTTGATTCCCTAGGAAAGACAAAAAAACTATTAACCTCCAAATCATCTTTGCCCGGTCAGGGATTAATTCTTTTTGTTGACAAAGGTCTTCAGGAAAAAACCTATCTTGCCCTTGAAGCGGCAAAGGGAAGAAAAGGGGTTGCCATTGCGGTCAATCCGAAAAACGGCGGCATTATTGCCATGGCTAGTTTGCCGACTTTTGAGAATAATCTTTTTGCCGAAGGAATTTCTTCGGAAGATTTAGAGAAAATTGATCAGGATTCAGCTGAACCCTTTTTAAACCGGGCAGTTGCCGGACAATATCCTTCCGGTTCAATTATCAAACCCTTAATCGGAGCCGCCGCCCTTGAAGAAGAAATTGTCAGTCCTTACGAGCAGATTAGCTGCCAGGGGGGAATAAGGATTTTGAATAAGTATAATCCGGATATTACCTACTATTTTCCTGATTGGAAAACCCATGGTCCGACTAATTTAATTAAAGCTATTGCCGAATCCTGCAACATCTTCTTTTATACTATCGGCGGAGGATATGGTAAGATAGAAGGACTGGGTGTTAATCGAATAAAGGAATATCTCCAGTATTTCGGTCTTGGTCAATTAACTAATGTTGACCTGCCTCATGAAGAAGCCGGATTAATTCCGGATGAAGAATGGAAAGAATCAGTCGGCAGGGAAGAATGGTATTTAGGCGATACTTATCATTTGTCAATCGGCCAGGGAGATATTTTAGTCACGCCTCTTCAAATGGCCATGGCGGTTTCAGCCATTGCCAACAACGGAATTCTTTACCAGCCCCAGATAGTTGATAAGATTATTAACCCGGAAAAAGAAATTAAAGAAGATATTTCCGAAAAGATTATCCGGCAGGACTTTATTAAAAAAGAATATCTCGAAATAGTTCAGAAAGGCATGCGCCAGGCGGTTATTGATGGTTCGGCTCAGGCATTAGCCGACCTTTCTGTTCAGGTTGCCGGTAAGACCGGAACTGCCCAGTTCGGTAACCAGGGCAAAACCCATGCTTGGTTTGTTGGCTACGCCCCATATGACGACCCGGAAATTGCTCTGACAATTCTGGTCGAAGGGGGCGGCGAAGGACATCGGGCGGCTGTCCCTGTTGCCAAAGAAATATTAAAATGGTATTTTGAAAACACAAAAACACAAAAACATTAAAACATAAAAACATAAAAATGAAATATATTTCACGAGAAGGATTAGAAAAACTAAAAGAAGAATTAAAAGAGAGAAAGACGGCTCGGCGCCAGGAAATTGCCCAGCGCCTGGAAGAAGCCAAGGGACTAGGCGACCTTTCGGAAAATACCGAATACCAGTCAGCCAAAGAAACCCAGGCTTTTAACGAGGGCCGGATTATGGAATTAGAAGAGATTGTTAAGAACTCGGTTTTAATAGAAAAAAGCAAAGGTGGCAAAGGGAAAAAAGTTGGAGTTGGTTCAATAGTTGAGGTTAAAATAAATGACAGGCGCTCTTTGCCTAAAAAGCATCAATTTACCATTGTTGGTTCTCAGGAAGCCGATCCAACCGAAGGAAAAATCTCAAACGAATCTCCTTTGGGCAAGGCCTTTTTTGATAAGGTGGTTGGTGATATAATTGAAGTCGAAACGCCGAAAGGCAAAGTCAAATACAAAATTATTAGCATAAAATAAATTTCTAATTTTCAATTTCTAATTTCTAAACAATTTCTAATGATTTAATTATTAAATTAATAAATTAAAGAATTGTTTGAAAATTGAAAATTGATAATTGAAAATTAGTCATCGTGTCTTCAATCGAAGGAATAAAAAAAGCCCGGCTTGAGAAATTAAAAAGGATTGCCAAATCCGGTATTAATCCCTACCCGGCTAAAACTAACCGGACCCATTCTCTAAAAGAGGCTATTGACCAGTTTGGGAATTTGTCCAAAAAAGTCCCGACGCAAGATCGGGATCCCGAGCGAAGTCGAGGGAAGGTTTTTCTAGTTGGCCGAATCAGGACAATCCGTCAACACGGCGGTTCAACTTTTTGCCATATTGAAGATGGAACTAGCCAATTCCAGGCCTATTTCAAAAAAGATGAAATAGGCGATAAGGAATACCAATTCTTTTTAGATAATTTTGATGTTGGTGATTTTATTCAAATCAAAGGAACTCTTTTTCTAACTAAAAAAGAAGAAAAAACAATTTTAGTTAAAGATTATCAGATTCTGGCTAAATCCCTGGCACCTTTGCCAGAGAAATGGCATGGCCTTAAAAACGAAGAAGAAAGATTCAGGAAAAGGTATTTGGACCTTCTTTTTAATCCTGAAATTAAGGAACTTTTTATCAGAAAAGCAAAGTTCTGGAACTCAGTCCGCGACTTTATGATTAAGAAAGAATTTTTAGAAGTCGAAACTCCGGCTTTAGAAATTACGACTGGCGGAGCTGATGCCCGTCCTTTCATTACTCATCACAATGCCTTAGATATGGACCTCTATTTAAGAATCTCAACCGGTGAGTTATGGCAAAAGAGATTAATGATTGCCGGCTTTGAAAAAACATTTGAAATAGGGAGGCAATTTCGAAACGAAGGCATGGATGCCGAGCATTTACAGGACTATACCCAGATGGAATTTTACTGGGCTTATGCTGATGCCAAAGATGGCATGAAATTAACAGAAGAACTTTACAAGCATTTAGCCCAAGAGGTTTTTGGTTCTCTTAAATTAAAAATTAAGGATTTTGATATTAATTTAGGCAAAAAATGGGAAGAATACGATTACCAAAAAACAGTCAAAGAAATGACCAGCATTGATGTTCTAAAAACTGATTTGGATAAAGTCGAAGAGAAATTAAAAGAATTAAGGATTGAATACGACAAAAAAGGATTTAATCTAGCCAGGGGAATAGATAATTTATGGAAGTACTGCCGCAAGCAAATCCCCGGCCCCGGATTCTTAATCAACGAGCCCCTCTTAATATCTCCACTTTCCAAGAAAAAACAGGATAAACCTGAATTAGTTGAACGCTTCCACGTCATTATTGCCGGTAGCGAATTAGGCAACGGCTACAGTGAATTGAATGACCCAATTGACCAAGCCGAGCGATTCAAAGAACAGCAGGAATTAAGAGAAAAAGGAGACGAAGAAGCCCAGATGTATGACAAAGATTTTGTCGAAGCATTGGAATACGGCATGCCGCCGACCTGTGGCTTTGGTATGTCAGAAAGGGTTTTCAGTTTCTTTGCTAATAAGTCAATGAGGGAATGCCAGTTATTTCCATTAATGAAACCAAAAAATTAATTTTCAATTTTCAATTTTCAATTTCTAAACAATTTTCAATGATTTAATTTTAAAAAATGAAGTATGATTTAGAGAAAAGAACTAGAATTTTTGGTAAAAGCATTATAATTTTTTTAGGGAAGATTAAAAAGAGTGAAATAAATAGAAATTTGATATCTCAATTAGTTAGGTCAGCCACCAGCGTTGGAGCAAATTATTGTGAGGCAAACGCTGCTAGCTCAAAGAAAGATTTTAGGAACAAAATATTTATTTGCAGAAAAGAAATTCAGGAGACTAAATATTGGATTGAAATGACTGCTCAAGCAAATCCTGACAAAAAAGAACAGCTTAGAAAATTATGGATTGAGGCCCACGAATTAACTTTAATATTTAATAAAATATCTTCGACTTTGAAAAACAGAGCTAGAGAAAAGTAATTGTTAAATTTAAAAATTAGAAATTGTTTGAAAATTAGAAATTAGAAATTAGAAATTTATTTTATGCTTGATATTAAATTTATTAGAGAAAATCCGGATAAAGTCAAAGACTCTTGTCAAAAGAGAGGGATTAAATGTGACATTGATAAAATTTTAGAACTGGACGAAAAAAGAAGGGAAACCCTTCAGGAAATCGAAGAATTAAAAGCAGAACAGAATAAATTAGGAAAAGAAGATCAGGAACAAGCCAAAGAATTAAAATGGAAGATTAAAGATTTGGAACCGACCCTGGATAAGATTGAAGAAAAATTCAATGAACTACTACTCCAGGTTCCTAATTTAGTTGCTGATGACGTCCCGGAAGGAAAGGACGAGAATGATAACAAGGTTTTAAGAAAACACGGAGAACCAACGCAATTTGATTTCAAGCCTAAAGACCACATGGAATTAGGGCTAAAACACAATTTAATCGAAACAGAGAAATCAGCCAAAATTTCCGGAGCCAGATTTAACTATTTATTCAATGAAGCGGTTTTAATCCAATTTGCTTTAATCCAATTTGTTTTTGAAACACTGACTGATAAAAAAGTAATTAAAGATCTGGCTAAAAAAACCAATAACCCGTCTGATAAACCTTTTACACCGGTTATTCCGCCGGTTATTGCCAAAGCCGAAATTATGAAAAAGATGGATCGGTATGACCCAATTGACGACAGGTACTATTTTGAAAAAGATGATGTTCTCTTTATTGGCAGCGCAGAGCATACTCTCGGACCTCTGCATATGGATGAGATTATAGGGGAGAAAGATTTGCCGATTAGATATCTTGGTTATTCAACAGCTTTTCGAAGAGAGGCCGGAACTTATGGCAAGGATACAGCCGGGATTTTTAGAAGGCATCAGTTTGACAAAGCAGAAATGGAAACCCTGATTCAGCCGGAGCACGGACAGGTTGAACAAAACTTCATTATTGCCATTCAAGAATATTTAGTCCAGCAATTAAATATTCCTTATCAGGTAGTTATCCTTTGTACCGGCGATATGGGAGGACCGGATTTTCGCCAGATTGATATTGAGTGCTGGCTGCCGGGGCAGGATAAATATAGAGAGACCCATACATCAGATTATATGACGGATTACCAGGCCAGAAGATTAAAAACAAGATTCAAAAGAAAAGACGGACAAATTGAATTTGTCTATATGAACGACGCCACCGCCATGGCAATTGGCCGAATCCTAATTGCTATTTTAGAAAACTACCAGAAAAAAGATGGTTCAATTGAGATTCCAAAAGTTTTACAGAAATACATGGGCGGAATAAGTAAAATTTCTAATTTTTAATTTCTAATTTCTAAACAATTTCCAATGATTCAATTTTTAAAAAATTAGTAAATTAAAGAATTGTTTGAAAATTGAAAATTGATAATTGAAAATTGCCGAGGACGGTGATAAAAGATAGACGCTACAAAAATAAAAGAAAGAGGAATACCTCTCTTAAATGGTTGCTCATTGGGGGGTTGTTTTTTTGTTTGCTTGGCGCCTTAGCATATTTTTCCATCTGGTCGCCATATTTCTGGATTAAAGAAATTGAAATTAGTTCAATTAAAGAATCCAAATATTATAGCAAGGAAGAAATATTGGAAATTACTCAGAAAGTTCTACAAGAGAAACTCTGGCGATTTATTCCTCAAAAAAGCCTTTTTCTTGCTTCGGCCAGCGGCATTAAAGAAAGTGTTTTTGACAGATTTTCAGAAATACGATTGGTTGAAGTCTCAAGGAAACTACCTCATTCTTTGGTAATAGGAATAGAGGAAAGGGAACCAATCGGAACCTGGTGCCAGATAGAATATTTAGGAGAAAATTCAACTTCTACAGACAGGACTAGAAAAGTAAAAGATTGCTTTAATATTGACCAGGAAGGAATTATTTTCAAAAAATCGCCTTTAATCCATAGCAGTTTTGTTTTAAATATTTACCAGGAAAAAAAAGATTCAGTTAATTTAAGAGACCATGTTGCTAGTCCTCAAGTCATGGATTCAATTATTAAAATTAAAAGCGATTTAGATAAAATTAAAACAACTGATAATTTATCTTTATCAGTTGCTGACTTTAAAATCATCTCAGAAGAAGAATTAAGAGTTAAAACCAATTTTGGCTGGGAAATATATTTCAATCCGTCCTATTCAACCGAATCGCAACTAAAAACCCTGGAATTAGTTTTATCAGAAGAAATTAAGGAGGAATACCGATCTCTCAATTACCTTGACTTAAGGATACAAGGTAGGGTATATTACCAATGATAAACAAAAATTGAATGACCGATAATAGCAACCGGTTCCTGATTATTGAGCCATTTGTAAAAGCCAAATTCTCCTTCAAGATTAAGAATAGGACAACCTTTGCCGCCCTGAAGGAAACTGGCTGAAACCGCCAGCCAACTACCAGATGGCAAATCCTTTGGATTTCTTGTTCCCCACCAGGGTTGAAATTTATCACCCAGTCGGTATTGAGGCGAATCACCGCCAAAGTAATCAACATAGATAGTTTCTATGTTTTTTTCTTGAACAAATTGATTCAATCTTTTCAAATCCTGGCCCCAGTCAAGATTGGAATCAACAACATATTTATGACCCTGGCTTGGACCGCCAACTGATTCATTGAAATATGTCAGGAAGTGGGGATAGATACTAACGGCGCTAAATCCATACCAGATAAAAAGAAGGAGAATAACCAGACGCCAGGTCTGGTTTCTTGCTAATCTGGCAATTTGACCACTAAGAAGAATATAGATAACGGGGAAAGTCGGCAGAATATGACGGACTCCAATATTTAAATTGCTTCTTAATGTCACAACCCAATAAAGAATAAAGAAAGTGAAAAGGGCAAATTCAGCAAAGTGATTTCTGAGCCATTTAATTAATCTTTTCCAGGTTCTTTTCCAAAAAGGTTCTTTGACCCGATAAGCGGAATAGAAAAGAGCAATCAGGGAAAGAACTAAAAGAGCCAATGGAACCTTTATCAGAAAAACAATCGGGAAATATTCTTTCCAGCCAAGATTAGAGACCTGACCGAGAAAGTATGTTGTATTTCCGCCAACCGCTCTCTGAATAACCATTAAAACCCCTAAAAAGAATTGTCCGTAGGGGCGAAGAATTGAATTACCCGCCATCCAAATGACCGGTTCGGCGAACAATCTATTGCCATATGTTTCAAGAATAGTAGTTGTATCATCTAATTGTCTTTCAGCCGGATAATCCATAGTGTGGTATAAATAAATTGGCCAGATTAGAATCATGGCAATAATACCAATCAACAAAAGACCAATTAAATATTTACCTAAATTAAAGAATAGTTTTTTCTTTTTAAGAAATGCCCAGATAATAGTTAAAAAGACAAAGAAGGGGATAAGTAAAACTAAGGAGAATTTTGTCAAAAGCGCCAGACCAAAAACCAAGCCGGCTAAAATCAAATTCTTAGTATTAGAATTTTTAAGCCATTTGACCAGATAATAGGTGGCAATAAAAAAAGCAGCTGCGGCGCCAACATCAGTTGTGACATAGCGGCCATGGGCAATAAAGGTCGGGGAGAAGGAATAAAGAAAAAGGGCAATTAGACCTCCTGTATTTCCATAAATCTCCCTTGCCCATCTGAAAACAAAAAAACCAAGAGACCCATTCGGGATTAAGTACACCCAACTCACTGAGCCGAATATCATCTTGAAAATGGAGCATAGTGCCAAGATCGTGCAAAAAACCAATTAGAGCGCGCTGGCTTGTTTCATCTTTTACTTCATGATGATTGCAGATTTCTATATAATCACTATAAGGGAGATAATTGTCATCACGCTCTGTCAATTCATCTTTGATATCGAACCATTTTTCAGGAAGTTCATCATTGATATGGGGAAGTTGGGCAATTTCTGTAGCCATTCTAGCGCGCAATTCATCAATACCGCGCCCATCAACACAGGAAGTTTCGAGAATAGCTTTGATCTGGGGATATTTTTTCTGTATACCTCTTTTGTCAATATCAAGAGGTTGCTGATCAATTTTATTGCCAACCAAAATGATGGGGGCCGCCCCTCCAAAGGATTGGATAATCTTAAGCCAGTATTCTAGGCGGTTTTCCTCTTGAGTAATGCGAGCATCTAGAACAAGTATATAAAGGCTGCGCTTGGTCAGAAAGAATTGGTGTGTAGCATGCATAATTTCTTGACCACCAAAATCCCAAATATTTAAAGATATTTTTGCTACCAAGTCTTGCTC
>CAZQMX010000015.1:0-5661 GCA_964594965.1 uncultured Candidatus Saccharibacteria bacterium
GTGATTTGCCCGCCCGCATCGCTACGCGAAGCGTCGCGGGCGGGAGTGATTTGTTTTTTACTGACGACCTCGTCCGCCGGCGAGGCAGGTTCCTTTCTTGGTAAAATGGTTAATTTGTCTGTCTCAAGAGAATATCCCGGAATGAAAAAATTAGCTACTTTCAGGTAAGTATCGCCCATTTTTGACTCTAATTCCTCTACGGCTGAGATCATTCTCTGATTAACCTGGGAAAGAGCGCTGAAAATAGAACTCCGCCCGATATCAAGTTTTTGAGCGGTTTTTTGGCTAGTATCGGATAAATCATAGACTGTATCGGATGCCCTATCGGACAAAAATCTGCTTGTTTTGACCAAACTTTTAATAGTCAAATCGGGTAAATCCAGGACAATGTCTTTTGTCTGAATTTGTTTTTCTTTTAATCCTTGTTTTACATTCTGATGGAACGCTATCCCCTTTTGATAAAAGAGGTGGGGGAGGGATTCTGTTCTGTTTGCCAGGGACTCGGATTGAGATAAAAGAGAAATAAAAGCGCTGTCGGCTTTTTGAGAAAGAATTTTAATCTGATTGGGTAGGTTTTTAACACTGGCCAGAGTATTTTTAGCTCCTGATTTCAAACTAATCTTAAGTTCTTCATTCTTTTGATTTGCCTCTTCGGCGAATTTCAAAGAATAGCCGGCTAAATTCTTAAGAGCAATTTCCCCTTTATTAAAGCCTTTTTTGAAGCTTTCTTGAAAAGAAAGATCGAAGTTGCTAATATTCTCCCTTGTCTGAGAAAGTGAATAAGTAATTGATTTAACCAATTCTCTTCTTAATTGAGGACCCTTATGCTCGGCTTTCTGGAAAACATCCGTTCCTTTTTCAGGAAGGTCTTTAGTAAAATCAGCTGTATTCATACTCTGCTCAAAAACAAAGAGGGCCAGTTTCTCTCCAGTTTGGACCAAAGCCTCAAGAGATTTGTCCTTTAATTGAGCCAGAGAAGCCCTGGCAGAAGGATTAAGGATGAAAATGGATGCAAATATCAGCAGAGAAACTAAAAGCGCTCTTGAGACAATTTTGGGCTGTTGGAGTTTATCAAGAAAATCAGTAAATAGATTAATTGCTTTAAGATACTGGGAATTGATTTTTTGAAATGGCTTGTCCGCTTTTTGAATAATCCGGACTTGTTTTATTCGAGGAGATATTTTTTCAAATAGAGTTAGTCCCCTGTCAATGGGCTGACCAATAATTTTTTCCAGAATCTGTTCAAGTTTAAGTTTTCTAATCTGGGAAAAAGCATCGCCAACCGGCTGGAAAAGAATGTCTTCTGGTTCTTTTGCTTTTACTATTTCCTTCGGTATTTCTAATTGAGCTTTTTCTGGCTCTGGGACTATTTTTTCCGCCCCAACATTTTTAAGATACTGATCCAACCATTTCTGGGTTGTTGTCCATTTGCCGTTAAGTTTAATCGCTCTTAATTTCTTCTGTCGGGCCCTTAAGCTTAAGTAGTCCTGGGAATACGGAGAAAGATTGGCTGCTTCAGCCAAAGAAATATATTGGGTTGAATGAACATATTCATTTAACCATTCTGCTTTAGTCACCCAGTTGCGTCCTATCTTAACCGCTTTAAGTTTTCCCTGCCGGGCGCGCAAGCTTAAATAGTCCTGCGAGTAAGAGCAGAGCTTTGACGCCTCTTTCAGGGAAATATATTGGTTTTTATCTTTTTGTTCGTCCATTGTTCAGTTTTTTCCTAAGAATTAAAACTAATCCTGGTGTAATCAGGGATAAAATGACTATTGTCCAGATTAAATCTTGTTCTAGGCACTGAGTGAATGAATAGCAATACATGTTTTTGAGTTTAGACAAAACAAAACGGGGTCCTTGCGGAACCCCGGGGTATTTTTGTCTAAAATATATTAAAACCAATTCAAAATTGGAATCAGTTTTATTGGCCAATATTTTAATCTTTATTTTTTAAAAACTTAGAGAACTACAATAAAAGAGCAAAAAGAACTTATATAACAATTTTAGGACTTACCAGAAAATGTGTCAAGATGGTTATCCGATAGTATCGGATATGGATAAATTCTGCTCTGCTATTGACTTTTAAAAATTTTAATTTCTTATAGCATTTAAGCCAAAAAATGACCTATCGGATATTATCCACTTTAGCAGTATTTTCGGTTCAAAAAAATATTCTTTTATTGACTTATCCACAGGGAGAAATCACGAAAACAAAAAAAACACGAAAACATTAAAATATTAAAACATGGTCATCCTGAGCGTAGCGAAGGATCTGAAACAAACAGATTCTTCGGCTTTGCCTCAGAATGACGATTTGTGTCGTTGTCATTCCCGCGAAAGCGGGGATCTAGATTCTGGATTCCGCATCAAGTGCGGAATGACAAGGAGGGTGCGGAATGATGAAAAGTCAAGTTTAATAATTGGGATTAGAAATTATTTTGCTTTTGTGTTTTAGTGATTTAGTGATTTAGTGATTCCGTTATCCACAGTTTTGTTCTTGACAGGAATTAAGAGAAAAATTAGAATATGATAAAGATGCGTAAAGATTGTAAAAGGTTAATAGGAAATTAGGTAAAAATGAAATACATTACCATTAAAAAGGCCTCCAAGCTTCTCCATGTCACTCCTCTAACTTTAAGAAATTGGGATAAAAAAGGAATCTTAAGACCATATCGCAATCCAGCCAATAATTACCGGGTTTACCGCCTAGACCAAATAGAAGCCTTTCTCAGGCAACTGGAACAAACTAGAGCCAGAATGACTAAAAGAAAAATAGACTTATTTTAGCTTCTGCCCATATTTGAAGCCGACCATATAAAAACAGCCCCGCAGTAAATGCGGGACTGTTTTTTTATACTACAAAATATTTAACTTCTTGCCTTAATACTCTGTAAAATACCCAGACCCAAAAAGACACTAACTAAACTACTCCCCCCATAACTGACTAAAGGAAGGTTCAATCCGGTAATCGGCAGGATAGCCATATTCATACCAATATTAACCATCACCTGGACAAAGAGCATTATGGCCAACCCGGAAGCAAAGAGACGAGAAAAATTATTCTCGGACTCAAGAGCAATCTTAATAATCCCCCAGAAGAGAAGAGCAAAAAGAATTAAAAGAATCAGAACGCCAATCAATCCCCTCTGCTCGGCCAGGGTAGCGAAAATAAAGTCATTGTGCTGTTCGGGTAAAAATTTAAGGCCGGCCTGAGAGCTAGCCTCTTCTCCCTGTCCGGAAATGCCGCCCGAACCAATAGCAATTAATGATTGGTTAATATGGTATCCCCAACCATAAGGATCACCCTCGGGATTAAGAAATGAAAGAATCCGCTGCTTCTGATAATCCCTTAAAAAACCAAACCAACCGCTGACCAAAAGAACAAGGGCGATTAAAACAAGAACCATTAAATGACGAGGTTTGATGCCCGAGACAATAATGATTCCCAGCCAAATAGCAAGCAAAACCAGGATTGAGCCAAGATCCGGCTGGAAGATTATTACCAGCGCCGGCAGAGCAATGTATAGACCAGAGACAATTAAATGGCGGCTGCGATACATTTCAATATGGCGAAAGGAAAAATATTTAGCCAAGAGAAGAATAAAGACTATTTTAATAAATTCGATTGGCTCAAAACTGATTGGCCCGAGACGAAACCAACTTGAAGCTCCCCTAATCTCCTGAGAAAACAGAACGAAAATTAAAGAAACAAGAGAGAGAAAATAAAGAATAATCAGAATTGAAGCATGATTCTTGAAAATCCGATAATCAAAAAAACTCAAACCAATCATCAAAAGAAAACCAATTCCTAGAAAAATGAACTGCTTTTTGAAAAAGACCGATGATTCTTCAGAGCCAATTCCAGCAATAGTAAAAAGCCCTACCCCCGAAAGGAGCAGGACAACAACAACAAGAGACCAATCTAACTTTCTTAAATGAGAATACATAAAATTAATTTCTAATTTTCAATTTCTAATTTCTAAACAATTTCTAATGATTTAATTATTAAATTAATAAATTAAAGAATTGTTTGAAAATTGAAAATTGGAAATTGAAAATTAAATTAGTATTCCTGGAACTTTTCTGGCATCCTTTCTCCGCTAGAAAGGTAATTATCCGGGTCAAAGACATTGGTTTCGGCCTCCATTTCAACTAAGGCAACCTCTCCTTTCACCTGACTAAACCAGGTGGTAAAAAAGTCACGCTCCTGCCCGCTAGGAAGAGTTCTGATTTCAGTGACATTAAGACCAACCAATTGATTAAACGAATCAAAGAGCAAAACATCAATATTGACCTGCTCAAAATCAAAACTGCTCCTATTAACCAAAACGCCTTTGGCCTGGCTGAATCCCGTCTCCTGAGCGCTTAAAAGGCGGTATTCTTTCTGCTGGATTGCTAATTGGGGCGCCTGGTAATCTAATAGTTTTTCCCATTCGGCCTGACCAAAAGAAAGTTCTATTCTGTCAAAGAAACGACTAATCTTTATTTTGGTCTGGATAATATATTTTGTCTGATTAGGCAGGATATATGTTGAATCGGAATAATTGGTAATTAAATTATTACTTGAATCGTATACCTTGAATTGATAAGGAATTTTATTGCTTCCGTAATTCTGGTTTGGATTTTTAATCTGGGCAACCAAATCATAGAAATCACTCTGGTTCAAAACAGCATCAGTTGATAAAACCTCTATCTCTTTTATCTTGCTCAGTTCACAAGAAAGACAGGGTCCTCCGCAGTCGATTTCCTCTTCGCTTTGATTCTGTTTTCCATCAGAGCAGGTTGGATCCGGCCGGGTTAAGGAATAGATTAAGAGGCCAATAACAAAAAGAATTAGAAAAAAAACAACGGCAATAATTATTTGTTTAGTCATCCGGCGAGTCATAGCCATGCCTCTATTATATTACACCAATAAAAAAATTCAAGCCACTGAACCGGCGACTACCCGCCCGCAACGCCTGAGCAAGCTCATGCTTGCGATGGCGGGCGGGCCTACTTTCGCCCAAAAAGGACTATCACCCCGCAAAGAAATTTTTGCAAATTTCTAACGGGGCAGGTCGGCCTAGGAATGCGAAGCCCCTCACCAAACAAAAATCACATCCAGTTCACGGGAGCTACCTACTTTCGCGCAAAATGCACTATCATCGGCCTTGGCACATTTCACTTCTGTGTTCGGAATGGGAACAGGTGGGACAATGCCAGTATAGCCCCCATGAGCTAGATGTGATTTTTAGATTTTTGTTTTGGTGAGGGGGGAACGGGTGGAACACCATCAGTATAGTCACCAGATCAATGGCTTGAATCTTAATTTTGATATTCAAAAAGATGGGAGGATTATTTACTAAATTTAAGCAATAAGATGATTTATTAGTACCTCTCGGCTGAACGCGTTACCGCGCTTACACCTAAGGCCTATCAATGTGGTCATCTTCCACAAATCTAAGATACCTCATCTTGGGAGGGGCTTCGCACTTAGATGCTTTCAGTGCTTATCCCTTCCAAACTTAGCTACCCAGCCATGCCCCTGGCGGGACAACTGGTAGACCAGAGGTTTGTTCGTCCGGATCCTCTCGTACAATGGACGACTTCCCTCAAGTATCAACGCTTGCGGCAGATAGGGACCAACCTGGCTCACGCCGGTCTGAACCCAGCTCGCGTACC
>CAZQMX010000016.1:0-3794 GCA_964594965.1 uncultured Candidatus Saccharibacteria bacterium
GGCCGACATTCACTAGGGCTTCAAGCATCAGCAATTATTCCGAAAAATAATCACCTCCACTATTAACCTTCTAGCATTGGTCAGGCGTCACCCCCTATACATCCTCTTGCGAGTTAGCAGGGAGCTGTGTTTTTGATAAACAGTCGCCAGGAATCTTTTGCTGTGACCCACCAAAGGTGGGTGAGGTTTATCCCGAAGTTACACCTGCTGTTTTGCCGAGTTCCTTCACGAAGAATCACCCGTTCGCCTTGGTCTACTCGACCTGCCTACCTGTGTCGGTTTTCGGTACGGACTCAACATTTCTAATCTTAGAAACTTTTCTCGGAAGCTTGCTCACTTGAATCGATAATCCCGTAGGAAAATCTTTTCTCAACTCTTGGGCTGATGTCTGCCGGATTTCCCAAACAGACACCCTCAAGACAAGAACGTCAATCCAATAAGACGCCCAAGCTACTAAACTTCGTCCTTTCATCGAAAAATGCTGAGGGGACGGAATATTAACCGTCTGTCCATCGCTACTATGCGTTTCTAAAAACGCATGCAACTAAGGCCCGCCTAACCCTTGGCTGATATTCATTGCCAAGGAAACCTTAGGCTTTCGGCGATCCGGTATCTCACCGGATTTGCGGTTACTCATGCCAACATTCTCACTTCCTAAAACTCCACCAAGCCTCACGACTTAGCTTCAATGCTTTAGAAACGCTTCCCTACCGCGTCCTAATAAATTAGGACACCTGTGTCTTCGGTATCAAACTTAGCCCCGTTAAATCTTCGGCGCAAAATCTCTGAACTAGTGAGCTGTTACGCACTCTTTAAAGGATGGCTGCTTCTAAGCCAACCTCCTAGCTGTCAGAGAAACTTCACTTCCTTTCCCACTTAGTTTGATTTAGGGACCTTAGACGACAGTCTGGGCTGTTTCCCTTTTGACCATGGAGCTTAGCCCCCACAGTCTGACTCCCTCGCAGAAATTATAGGTATTCGGAGTTTGATTGAGATAGGCGGGACGAACCCATCCATATCCCATCCAGTGCTCTACCCCCTATAACATTAACGAAGGGCTAACCCTAAAGCTATTTCGGGAAGAACCAGCTATTACCAGGCTCGATTAGCATTTCACTTCGAACCACAGCTCATCCCCTAGCGTTGTACAGCTAGTGGGTGCGGGCCTCCTCTACCGTTTAAAGTAGATTCACCCTGGCCATGGTTAGCTCGCTCTGGCTTCGGGTCGTATCCATACGACAAAATAGGACTATTAATCCTCGCTTTCACTATGTCTTCGTCCTAGACGGACTTAAACAAGCCGCATAGATACACTCGTTGGCTCGTTCTGCAAAAAGCACCCCGTCACTCCAGCAAGCTGGAGCTCCGAGTCTTTGTAGGCCTATGATTTCAGGTACTATTTCACCGCCCTCACCGGGCTACTTTTCACCTTTCCCTCACGGTACTGGTTCACTATCGATCATAAAGAGTATTTAGTCTTGGCAGTGTAGGACTGCCGGATTCACGCGGGATAGTCTCCTCCCGCGCTACTCAAGAATAATAACTAGGAGCATAAAGTAATTTTTACCTACGGGACTTTTACCCTCTTTGGTACTGCTTTCCAGCAAGTTTCGATTAATCAACCTTTAATTTTATAAACTCCTTCCGAAGCGCCTAGTCCTTCTTTGAGTAATAAAGAAGAACAAGAGGCTCCGGAACGTTACTACCTTACAACCCCTACTTCTTACTTAGTAAACTAAGAATAAAATAGGTTTAGACTCTTCCCTTTTCGCTCGCCGCTACTAAGAGAATACGCTTGTTATTACAAGCTTTTTTTCTTTTCCTCTGGGTACTGAGATGTTTCACTTCCCCAGGTTCCCTACGTCGCAAAAAACGACGTCGACAACGGTTCACCGCTGACAGGTTTCCCTATTCGGACATCCCCGGTTCAAAGGTTGTTAGACACCTCCCCGAGGCTTATCGCAGTCACACCACGTCCTTCATCGGCTCTTTATGTCAAGGCATCCGTCATAGGCCCTTAAATATATCTACCTTCCCAACTTTCTGAATATTAAAAGTTGGAATTTTTTCTAATTTTTAACTTAATATAATTAAGTTGACGGAAAGTATTCAATTATCAATGTTCCATCCTTGCTGAATAAAAAAGACCGCTTTACAAGCGGCTGGTTTCAAGCAAATAAACAAAAACCAT
Source organism: uncultured Candidatus Saccharibacteria bacterium (assembly GCA_964594965.1). Taxonomy (GTDB): domain Bacteria; phylum Patescibacteriota; class Minisyncoccia; order Portnoybacterales; family UBA2143; genus CAZQMX01. The sequence continues at coordinate 2,192 of CAZQMX010000016.1, forward strand.
CAGTCGTGAAAGCCGCTTTGTATTTGAATTAGTCTTTTTTGTTTTCTCATATCTGTTGTCTATGATATATGATTCAATTTATACTGTCAACCCCATTTATTATAAATCAAAAAGGACGACCAAAAACCCGGTCATCCTTTAAGAATCTCATAAAATATTAACTGATAATAAGCTTTAATCCCTAACTTCTTTCTTCAACTTATCAAGGAATTCTGCTGCCGTATCCTTGCCTCCCAAACCGAAAGACAAACCGATAGCTAGAGTTACAGCCGCCACAAAACCTGTGAAAAGGGTTTGAATTAGAGATGGAACAATACCTAACTGCAACAAGGCAGCCAACATAGCAAAAACTAAAACTGACCACTTAGTCATCGCTCCTAGGAAATTAGCTGAATTTAATCCTGCTGCTTCAACGCTGGCCTTGACTAGCTTCTGCAAGAAATTGGCTACTACAACTGCGATTAACAGGATAAATACTGCAACAATTAACTGAGGGATGTATAGAAGAACCGTCTTTAAGAAGATAGTTACTTCAGGTAATCCCAAAATATCCGTTGAAGCCATCAAGAAGACGATAATAAAGAACCATCTTACTAATTCTCCAAAGAAATTACCTGAATCAAGCTTTAGATTGGCCCTGTCAAAGCTCTTTTTAAAGCCCATCTTTTCTAGAATCTGATCGATACGCAAGGCTCTAATAACCTGACCCGCTAACTTGCCTAGCAAGGTAGCAATTACCCAACCTATAATGAAAACTATAACCGCCCCTAAAAGACTTGGCAAAAATTCAAGAAAACCAGTCCATAAAGTTTGCAAAGAGGCTGTTACTACTTCAGTCCATGTTTGAATCTCCATTTTTTTCACCCCCTTTCATTGTAGGTTTAGTTTATATCCTGCCTATATTTTAACATAAAAAAGCAAAAACCCACAGATAGCCTGTGGATAAATGAAAAACCTGCTAAATTTAACTACTGGGCACAATTTGCACCAACTGTAATGATGCCATTACTACCGCTTCCATAATGGAAATTAGTGCCATTACAAGCTGTTACTCCATCTTGGTTCTCATATGCATGCGGGTAATTTTCAAGCCCGAATACAATCATATACCATTGCCCAGATCCACCATAACCATTAGCGTAATAGAAGATTGTTCCGCCGTTTGATGGCGTCCAATTCGGCGATGAACCCTGTTTTGGATCCAAAGGATCAGTAGCCAGAAAATCTCCTAGATTATTACCCCCATTACGTACCCAATGACCGCCGGATAATGATTGAACGCTATTGCACCAGCCGCTATTTGGCGAACTTGCTCCACAAGAACCAGAAATCGGATATGCTCCATTTTCATCATAATACATTTCCAAAGCAGTCATTAATTGTTTTACCTCTGCTATTCTCTTAGAATCCCTGGCTTTGGCTCTGGCAGTATTTAGAGAAACCAAAACAATAGTAGCTAACAGGCCAATAATGGCGATAACTACTAAAAGCTCGATCAATGTAAAACCTTGATTACGCTTACTCATAGAACAAGAAAATAATTTACTTGTGGGCGTGCCAGGACTCGAACCTGGGACCTCATCATTATCAGTGATGCGCTCTA
>CAZQMX010000017.1:0-3686 GCA_964594965.1 uncultured Candidatus Saccharibacteria bacterium
CACAAGCGGTGGATCATGTGGTTTAATTCGATGACACGCGAGGAACCTTACCAGGGCTTGACATCCTGATGAAAGCCTTCCGAAAGGTAGGCCCTCTTTTAGACATCAGGGTCAGGTGATGCACGGTGGTCGTCAGTTCGTACCGTGAGGCGTTCCCTTAAGTGGGGCAACGGACGCAACCCTTATTCTGTGTTATACGTGTCACAGGAGACTGCCTCTGTATAAGAGGAGGAAGGTGGGGATGACGTCACATCAGCGTGTTCCTTTGATGTCCTGGGCGACACACATGATACAATGGTCAGGACAATGGGTTGCCAAGCCGTAAGGCGGAGCTAATCCCATCAAACTTGGCCTCAGTTCGGATTGAGGGCTGCAACTCGCCCTCATGAAGCTGGAATCGCTAGTAATCGCGGATCAGCCATGCCGCGGTGAATACGTTCTCAAATCTTGTACTCACCGCCCATCATACTAGGGAAGTCGGTAGTACCCGAAGTCTCCCCTCACCTAAGTTGGATATTCGGAACTGAATTTTCTTTCAGAAAATTGTATCCAATTTAGGTGAGGGGGGCCTAAGGTAAGATCGGTGACCAGAGTAAAGTTGTAACAAGGCATCGGTAGCGGAAGCTGCCGATGGATCACCTCCTTTCTAATTATTTTGCCTTATTTTCCCAAAATTTATTTTGGATGAAAATAAGAGCATCCCGTCGGATGACGGGATAGCTCATTGGCAATTTGATTGGGGTGTCGATATGGGTTGAGACAACGAATTCGTGTCTTAACTCATGGGTATTGGTCTTGAAGCCCTAAATTAAGACCTGATGGTTCTAATGAACTTTTGGGACAACTATACAAGGTTGCAATCAGAAAATCTCCTATGACGGAGATTTTTTGTTTTATAATCTTTTATGCTAGAATAAAGGGCAATATGATTTCAATAGGATTTGTCATTTTCAGATTAGCAGCAACCGGACTGCTTTTTATACTCAACCCAATCATAGCGATAATTATTAATATTATTACTGACTGTCTTGACGGCCCCATATTCCGAGACTATTTCGGTATGAAAAGTGAAAAATACCAGATTTACGATAAATTCCTTGATTTTATCTATTATCTGGCTCTAATGGTAATGGTCTTTTGGTTGGGATTGCCAATGATATCTTTGCTCTTTATCTTCTTCATTTACAGAATCATTGGTCAAATAATATTCTTTTTTAGAAAAAACGAAGAAATCTTTCTCTATTTCCTAAACTTCTTTGAATATTTTGTCATAAGTGTTTTGCTCATTGAAATATTTGGTCAGGGCTGGACTATCCCCATATTTTCAGCCGCAGTTATCTTTAAAATCTGGCACGAGATTTTTATTCATAAACAGAAAAAATCATTTACTAAAATTTTCTGGATACCGCTTTTAGAAAAAGCAGGTATATTGACAAAGCAATACTAGTTAATTCAATTAAAATACTTGATTTAACGGGTGTTTTTTGATAGAATAAAAGAGGATTAGCCCGCCGTCGCCAAGGCTATGGCGGGGCGCTAAATTTCTTATCAAAATGAAAATTTTGAAGAAATTTGCGGGCATGTAGCTCAGTTGGTTAGAGCGCATCTCTGATAAGGATGAGGTCCCAGGTTCGAATCCTGGCATGCCCACTCGACTCGTTCCTCACTATGTTCGTCACTCACTCGTGGCAAGCCACCATAATGTTGTATTTTATTAATACGACGTTATTGAAGAGTCGAGTGTCCCGAGCGAAGTCGAGGGACGGAAACAGGTCCAAGCGGCCTGTTTTTTGATATTTAAACCTTAATAAAGGTTATCCACAGGCGACTGATAGACTTTTATGGTAGAATGGGGGGGAAATAAGTAATTAATCTATCTATATAAAGAAAGGGGGTGAAAAATATGGTGCTTCAGACATGGGCAGAAGTTGTAACAGCCTCTTTACAGACACTTTGGGTCGGTTTTGTTGGCTTTTTACCGAGTCTTTTGGGCGCAATTATTGTTTTCCTTATTGGTTGGTTAATTGCTGCTCTCTTGGGCAGGTTGGCTGGTCAGGTTATTGGCGTCTTAAGGGTTGACCAGGTTCTAGGCAAAATGGGCTTTAAGAGAAGCTTGGACAAGGCTGGTCTCAAGTTGGATTCAGGTAGGTTTATCGGAGATTTAGTTAAATGGTTTTTCATTATCGTCTTCTTGATGGCTGCAACCGATATCCTGGATCTTCCTCAGGTAACAGATTTCCTTCGTCAAGTACTACTTTACATCCCACAATTAATTGTTGCAGTCCTAATTCTTTTGGCGGCTGTCTTAATTGCTAATTTCTTGCAGAAACTAGTTAAGGCTAGCGTTGAAGCGGCTGGTTTAGGTGCGGCTGGTTTCCTATCAGCAATAACAAAGTGGTCAATAATGGTTTTTGCTTTTCTGGCTGCTTTGCTTCAATTAGGAATCGTTCCGTCCTTAATTCAGACGCTCTTCACTGGTTTGGTTGCTGCTCTGGTAATCGGTTTTGGCTTGGCCTTTGGCCTGGCAGGAAAAGATGTTGCTATGCAAATGCTTGATAAGCTAAGAAGAGATGTTACCGGACAATAGTGCTTGCCCCGAGCAAAACGGGGCTTGCCCTGAGCGAAGTCGAAGGGTTGACAAGGAATAGGAAAAGATATAACATATTAAATATGAATAAACTAAAAAGACCACTCTATATATTAAGCGGTTGATTAAGACTGATTGGTTTTGTTTTATCTTGAAATGAAGACCGCTCTCTCCAGCGGTCTTTTTAGTTAGTTTAAGAAAGAATGGTTAGAACTTTGATAATTGAATAGGTATTTCCGTCGACCTCGTTTAACGGGGTCAATATTCCAACTTTTTACCCCGTTGATAATTTTGAAAAAATTATTTTTCGGGGTGTTGATATTCAAAAAGTTGGGAGGATTAATTCACAAACGTTTAAGTGGTATAAATTAAGGGCCTATGAAGAATGCCTTGAGACAAAGAGCCGATGAAGGACGTGGCGTGACTGCGATAAGCCTCGGGAAGGTGTCTAGCAACCTTTGATCCGGGGATGTCCGAATGGGGAAACCCGTTTATGTGATGAACATAATCGATCCTAATTTTATTAGGATAGGGAACTCGGGGAAGTGAAACATCTCAGTACCCGAAGGAAAAGAAAACAAGGTCGCCTCAGGCGACATTATTCCCTAAGTAGCGGCGAGCGAAAAGGGAAAAGTCCAAAATCTTTCACTCCTCACTTGCGTTCGGAGTTCACTTCATGAAACATAAAACACAAAGCATAAAACATATGCTTCATATTTCATGCTTTGTGTTTCATGAAATGAGCGACGAGCGAGAGCGAGGAGTGAAGGGTGGTTGCAAGGTAGTAACGTCCTGGAGTTAATCCAGTTCTGTTGCAAAGAACTGGATTTCCAGAAGGAGTCCAAAAAATTAAAGGTTGGTTAATCAAATCTTCCTGGAAAGGAGAACCAAAGAGGGTAAAAGTCCCGTAGGTAAAAATCCCTTTATGCTCCTAGTTATTATTCTTAAGTAGCGCGGGAGCAGGCTATCCCGCGTGAATCCGGCAGTCCTACACTGCCAAGACTAAATACTCTTTGTCATCGATAGTGAACTAGTACCGTGAGGGAAAGGTGAAAAGTAGCCCGATGAGGGCGGTGAAATAGAACCTGAAATCATAGGC
>CAZQMX010000018.1:0-2922 GCA_964594965.1 uncultured Candidatus Saccharibacteria bacterium
GTCCAACCCCGTGGAAACAACGGGAACAGTTGACCCCAGTATTCTTGGCCGTAAACGATGGATACTAGCTATTGCAAGTGTCGACCCTTGCAGTGGCGAAGCTAACGCGTTAAGTATCCCGCCTGGGGAGTACAGCCGCAAGGCCGAAACTCAAAGGAATAGACGGGGACCTACACAAGCAGTGGATCACGTGGCTTAATTCGACAACAAGCGGGGAACCTTACCAGGACTTGAAATGCTGGTGCGTTCCGAAAGAAACTTTGGAACTCCACAAGGACGCCAGCACAGGTGGTGCATGGTCGTCGTCAGCAGGTGCCGTGAAATTGCACTTCGCGGCTCTATTAAGCAATTATTAGATGATAACTTGGCTCATAACGGTGAAACTTGTTACTTTTATGTTAAAATTAAGTAATGGGCAATACCGTGGGAAGTCGGAAAAATTTATATTTTTCTTGACCCCGTAACGACTGAGGATTTAAAGCCGAGATAATAGGTACCTATGAATTAGGATTTAAACTATTATCATACGCCGAGTACCCAATTTTTTGGGTAGTGGTATAGTCTATGCGTTTTTTTAAAACGGAGGTGCTTCCTTAAATGGATAAACCTGCGAAACCCTTATGTTATGTTTTATTTGTCATAACAGACTGCCCGCGTATAGTGGGAGGAAGGTGAGGATGACGCCAGATCAGCATGTCCTTTATGTCCTGGGCTGCACACGTGATACAATGGTCGGTACAACGGGTTGCCAAACCGCAAGGTGGAGCCAATCCCTAAAAACCGATCCAAGTTCGGATTGAGGTCTGCAACTCGACCTCATGAAGTTGGAATTGCTAGTAAACGGGAATCAGCCACGTCCCGTTGAATATGTTCCTAGGTCTTGTACTCACACTGAAAATGCGCCTGGCAGGTGCTTAAACTAAAGAGTTAAAATCTCTTCCTCTACTTCGTCAGTAGAGCGTAGTTGAAAAACAGTCATTCACCGTGAGGTGTATGGCGAAGGGTTTGGAAACAAAAGACAGCCCGAATCATTAAAAAGCCAATCGATCTATGATTGGGTGGTGAGCATAGAGAAGATTATTTCTCATGGCTTATTTGGGATGTCAGGAATGGTTTATGTACTAACCCAGGGAGATCTAATATTGTATAATTGAACTAAGAGCAATATTAGAAGTCAGCTGAATCATAGTACCTAGTATTTACTAGGGAAGGATTCTTCCTAATGCAATGTCTAAACTTAATCCAAATTATATAGTTGGTTTAATTGATGGAGACGGAAGTTTTACAGTTTATGTTCGTAATCCCAAAAGAAGGGATATTAAAAGACGAGCAAGAGTAGAACCGAAATTCTATCTTAGGTTAATAGAGAGTAATAAAGAAATTCTTGATGAGTTTCAAAAGTTCTTTGGATGTGGAAAGGTCTACTTCCAAAGAGATAAAAGAAAGAATCATCAAGACTGTTATCGTTATGAAGTTTTTAACAGAAAAGAGCTTAACGAAACAATTATTCCTTTCTTTAAAAAACATCAACCTAAAATTAAGTCACGGAAAAAAGATTTTGATCTTTTTTGCCAGACAATGCTTCTTGTAAATAAAAAGGAGCATTTGACAGAAAAAGGATGGTTGAAAATATATAATATTAAGCAGAAGATGCATTAGGACTCGCCGTATGCGGGAAATCCGCACGTACGGTTCTTGCTTATAAAGACATAAAAAGCAAGAGATTTTACAATGTAACTATTTTAAGATCGGGGATGTAAATTCTGAGTTCACAGAAGACGATCGCCCATCACTTCAAGCGAGCTGGGGATGCCCGAAATCCGTACTAGTTGCGGCCTAAGGTAGATCCAGTAAGAAGGAAGAAGTTGTTGGTGTAAACTACACGTTGCAACCTTAGGGAGTAATCCCTATGAAAAATCTAACTAATAACGGTGAAGCCCTAATTCTTTATGGTAGAATTAAAGAATGGGTAATACCGTGGGAAGTCGGAGAAATTTATATTTTTCTTGACCCCGTAGAGACTCAGTCCTATTTGGACGAATGGTGGCAGAACCCATCATTATATGTTAGCTCCAATATTCAAAAATATTGGATGAAGATATAGTCCGTGCCAACGGAAACGTTGGAAATACATGAACAAGGCACGAGTAGCGGAAGCTGCCCGTGGATTAATTAATTTTTTTGCATTTATTGCAGAGTCGATTAGAGTTGAAAACTAGAATTCTATTTTTAACACTAGGGTATTGGTCTCAAGACCCAAAACTGAGACTGTTCGGGGCAATTTTAGTTAACGAAAAACATTAAAGCCTTTTTAGGTTTTTTTGTTTTCTTGATTTTAGGGTTCTAGTTTGATAAGATAATTTTAATTGGGCGCGTAGTTCACTGGTAGAACGCTTCTCTGATAAAGAAGAGGTAGAAAGTTCGATTCTTTCCGCGCCCACACTGGGCCTGTGGCGCAGCTGGCTAGCGCATCTCATTTGCAATGAGGAGGTCGTCGGTTCGAATCCGACCAGGTCCACTAATTAAATATATGATTCTCATGTATTTTTTAATTTAGAATTCTTTGCTAAAATTAATCAATGGAAAAATCGTCTCATTACAGCGTTCAACTCAAGAAACCTCTTTCTTCAGAAAAATGGTTTGGAGTATTGAATGATTTTAAGCAATTCATGAAATCAAATGGCTTCAGAATAGAGGATTTTGGAGATGGATGTGATTTAGACAGAAAAGCATATTTAGAAAGAAAAGAGATTGATTTTTTTGACGGATTTGTGATTCAGATAGGAAAAGATGAGAATTGGAAAAAACATACAAAGCAGTTTTTTAAGGACAATGGTTTAGAGGTTAAAATTTCAGACAAATAGTTTTTGGCTTATTGGGGACAGTTTTTGAAAAGCATCAATTTCCCCCACAAAACGGTTC
>CAZQMX010000019.1:0-2123 GCA_964594965.1 uncultured Candidatus Saccharibacteria bacterium
CCTTTTTTACTTAGTTCTTTAATGTAAAGTTGTAACTGTCAAATCAGAATTTCATTATATAGTTAAGCTTTACAACGACACTTTCCTCAGCATTGTCTTCAGTCGGTATTGATAACCAGCTCTCAAGGGCAAAATTAAAAGGAAGTGTAACAATAAATCCTCCGCTCGCCAGGAGATCCTCTCCGTCATTAACTTGCTTTACGTCGCCTCTGAAGGTTAAAGCCTGACCAAAAACACTGAATGCCCGGTCAACCCCGCCAAAGACGGCAAAATTGTCTTTTTGAAAATTGTATCCCGCGTGAATCCTTAAAAATTTGAGGTCTTGTGTCACTACACCATAAGGAACCAGGTCTTCGTCTATATCTCCCTCAAAAGTTATGCCTTCGACTCCGACAAGTGCCGAAAACCCGGCATCGGATTCGAAAAATCTGAATTTACCCTGCAATGCTACAGGACCCTCATCGTCAGAGCCAATTTTACTGTCAAGCCCTACTTCGACAATATCAAGCGCACCATATTTAAAACCTGTTACATAAAGCGGCTTGGTATCACTACCAACCGCGGTCCAGCCCTGCACGACAAGCACCTTATCCCCGGCAACATCAGTTGTGGGAATATTATTTAAACCTGTCGGCGTAGCCAAGCAAGGCTGTGCGGCTAATAATAAAAGTAATACTATACTTAATATTTTTGAATACATATATAGTTGTGTCCTGTTAGAACTTTACGATAGCATCCAGCTGCAATCGGCTGTCGTAATCATCTTCGTTCGCAGGGTCACCAAGTTTTATAAGCCTCGAATAATACCATTCTGCAGCAAGTATCATGTTTTTAAGCACGCCGTATTTTAGAATGACATTATGACCTTTGGCATTGGTACCACCGTGAAAATCGGCATCCGGAAACGCATCGAGTTGAGCATCGGCCTCAATGTGCCTATAGTTATAATTAAGCGACCACTGTCCGCTGTTTTTAACTTTCGGATGTCCGATTGTTGCGCTGGCCAGCCAACCCATATTCTGGTCGGCGCCGTCAAGGTTCATAACCGCATCTCCCTTAAGTATTAAAGCTGGGATATTTCCTTCGCTTATTCCAAAAATACCGAAAGGCTCATTGATGGTAATGGCGGTTACTAAGTCAATAAGATTAAAATCTCTGCCAAGGTGTAAGCCATCGACATCAAGCGTATTGCCTCCAGTAGCATGATTTACCATCCAACCCATCTCATTTACATATTGATAATACGCTACCGCAAAAGCCCACTTAAGGTCTTCGGCCGGTTTTGTTTTGAATCCTCCCTGGTATGCTAACAGCCACGGGTCATCTACTGTGCCAGCGAGTTCATCAATAGGAAATTCTCCGATATTGGCAAAGAGCTCTGTGGGTGGCAAGTACTTACATTCTAAATCATGAGTAAGTTGCGTCACTACACCGCTGAAGGAAACATCACTATCCCATAATAGTTCAGTATGCATAAACGGATTTTTAAACATACCGCCTTTTACATTCATCCATTCCCACGGCTTATAATTTAGATAAGCCCAGTCAAGCCATACGGGTTTGTTTTCAAAGGTATTACGGAGAGTCTGGTTTGTTGAAGTCGGTGTCTGGTCATTGCCTGAAACTATACGCAATCCCACATCCACCTGTTCATTAACCTTTGCGAGCGCTTCTAATCTGGCTCTTACCCTTTCTCGGTTTCTTGTAGTTGAATCATTATCCCAGAGTATTTCATGTCTGTATCTGAAATCACCTTTGAATTTGATTCTTTCAGCCCAGTCAGAGGCCTTCTTGGCGGTCTCAAGCTTTTCCACCCTATCTACTAACCCTTTCGGGGCAGCCTTTTCAGCCACTTTCTTTTCTCTTCCGAGCTCAGCCTTCATAGCGTTAACTTCTTGCTCAGTGATTATCCCCTTTTTGACAAGGATTTTTAAAATGAGTTCGCTGGTTTCATCAGCAAATACATTGGGAACCGAACCAAAAACAATCCCAATGCATAGAGCCAAAGCCAGGACTTTTTTCGCTAACTGCATTTTTACCCCCTTCTCTGCTTAGCTTCCATTTTCTATTTATTCAAAAAATCTAACAGTCACCCTCGTGCCCTTTTGAACCTCTTCTTCTTC